>DNNY01000194.1:13697-19977 GCA_003497765.1 Oceanospirillaceae bacterium | reverse complement strand
TATGCACAGTCCGGCAAATGCAACGAACGCCAGGCCAGTAATTACGCTGATTCCAGCGTTTTTATTCGTTCTACGAACCAGGCGGTCAGAGGTTCGAATCCTCTCGGGCGCGCCACTTTTCTGTCCTTTGTTGATTAATTTAACCTTTTATTGACTGCTTTTTTTAATCAATATACTGACTGTATGTTAGCAGCCCAGCGTTTGGGTGGTTGTATGCTATTGGCTTTGAAAATGCCTTAGTTGGTGTTGATGGGCAAAGGGTAGACAGTAATCAGCAACAGCTTGCTCAGCTAATAGCCCTATTAAACTAGGTTTAGTATTAGTATGTTGACAATGGCTATGATAGTTATTAGTCTTGCACAAAAATGAAATCGTTTTCACAAATATTGACTATACCCGTTACAGCCAGTATTTTGATGCAGGAACAGGTATTTAATGAGCAGTTCTTCCTCAGGCCAACGTCCCACGGCAGCATTGCTATTGGCCAATGATGAATCTATAAAGCCCCTGAGCTACACTATTTCTGCAATTTTGATATTGCTAAAAATTGTTGCGGCTGGGTTATTAGCTGGCTTAATTTGGCAAGCTTGGTTATGGTTCTTCGCCCCTGTACCCTCTACTTATCAGTCTATTGTATCGATTGACTCTGCTACCACACCTGCGCCAATAGACAGTGTTTCTAGCGCTGTTGCACAAATGTTTACCCAAGCTGCATTAAGGGAAAAACCAGTTGCTAATAAAAACCCAATTGTGGCAGAAGAAGTGATTACTGAAAAGCAAGCTAAGGTTAAGATTCTGGGTTTAGTATTGCCAGTGGATGGTAACAAGGCTATGGCTATTCTGTCCGTTGATGGCGCTATGCAAAAGATCTTCCGAATAGGTGATACAATAAGCGATAATATGAGCTTGTTAGCGATTTTTCCCAAAGAGTTACTGGTGCAACAAGGACAAAAACGCCTACGAATCATGTTGGATCAAAGTCCGCAAACGGCGTCAGCTGATAAGCGCAATGAATATATACCAGAGCCCACCTTTAGTCGCCAACTAGAGATTAAAAAAGACTTGCGTAAGACCTTATTACGCTACCCAGATAGATTGCCAAAATATGTGCAAATAAGCCCTGTGCGCAGTAATGGTGTAATTTCGGGGTATAGTTTGCGTAAAGGAGCAAATGGTCAGGCCTTTGAGGCATCGGGTCTAAAAGACGGCGATATTGTGACGCATATTGAGAATCAATTTGTGGGTACTATGTCTTTAGGTAAATTGCTGGCTAGTGGTTTAATTAGTAAAGAACGCATTCCTGTGACAATAAAAAGACAAGGCGTAAGCCGTAAATTGGAGTTAATAATTCAATGATCACTAATAATAAGATATTGGCTGCCCTAGTGGGACATATAAAATGGCTTAGTGTGGTCCTATCTTTGGCGGTAGCTAGTACGTCGGTGTTTGCCAGTGCCATTAATCTTCGTAATAGTGATATTAGTCTGTTTATTGAAACCGTTGCTGAGATAACGGGCAAAAATTTTATTATTGATCCAAGAGTAAAAGGCAATGTGACAGTTGTTGCTACTGCACCTATGTCTAACCAAGATATTTATGACGTCTTTCTGTCGGTTATGGATGTGCATGGTTTTGTGGCTTTGCCTGAAGGTAAAGCGATTAAAATTGTTCCTAATATCAATAGCCGCTTTGCCGGTAGTGGGGATGGCAAAGGCATAGCACCAGGTTCTTTAGTGACCCAAGTGATCCAAGTGCAAGAGGCTTCAGCAAAAGATCTGGTACCTCTGTTAAGGCCTCTATTACCCCTTGAAACGCATTTAGCAGCGTTTGAAAAAAGCAATCAATTAGTTGTGTCGTCTACACGTAATCACGTACAACGTTTGGCAAGTTTGGTGCAACGGCTTGATAAATCTGGCCAATCCTACAGTCAGGTTATTCGGCTTGCTTATGCTAATGCCCTAGAGGTTGAAGCGCTATTACTGAAGTTACAACAAACGCCTGCTGGGCAGGTTTTAGCCAATATGGCAGTGGTGGCGGATGAGCGCACTAATAGTGTTATTTTGATGCACACCAAGCCGATAGAGGCGGGGGTGTTGGAGGTAATCGCTGATCTAGATAAGTCGGTACCGCAAACACAAGCAGAACAGCAGGCCATCAAGGTACATTATCTTAAATATGCAGATGCCGATAGATTGGCACCGATTATTGAACGTATAGCACTAGGTGGAGCGGCAAGTCAGTCGCAAGAAGGTGACGCAAATAAACCCACTTTACCCGTTAGTGTGCAGGCAGATCAGCAATTAAATGCACTGATAATTGCTGCACCTAGTTCCCTTATGATGACCCTTGAAGGTTTGATTGCCCAGTTAGATGTGCGCCGGGCACAAATTCTAGTCGAAGCAGTCATTGCTGAAATTTCTTCAACCCATGCTGCTGAACTAGGTATGCAGTGGGCGTTGGCAGGTAATGGTATCGCTGGGGCGACAAACTTTGCTGATAGTAGCTTAATTAACTTAGTCGCTAACCCCCTTACCTTGGGTAGTGGTATGACCTTAGGTGTCGGTAAACTGCCCCTAGAGGGCGCAGACGGTATGGCAACTATTTTACGGGCACTTAATAGTGATGCTGATACCAATATCGTCTCGACGCCATCGGTAGTGACTCTAGATAATGAAGAAGCTGAGATTGTCGTGGGTCAGAATGTGCCCTTTGTGACGGGCCAGTATACTAATCCAGGTGCTAATTCAGGTTCGACCACAAATGCACCATTTCAAACTATTCAACGTGAAAACGTGGGTGTTAAGTTAAAGATTTTACCAAAAATTAATGATGGTGATGCTATTAGCCTATCTATTACTCAGGAGGTTTCTAGCTTAAGTGCTCAGTCTATTTCAGCTAGTGATGTGGTTACCAATACTCGCACTATAGACACGACGGTGATTGCTAGTGATGGTGATTTGGTGGTTTTAGGCGGTTTGATTGATGATCAAATGGTGGATACCACCGAGAAAGTGCCTTTATTGGGTGATTTACCAGTATTGGGAGCTGCATTCCGATATCAAAAATCTAATCTGGCGAAACGTAATCTGGTAGTGTTTATTCGCCCCACCATTGTGCGTGATGCTTCATTGTTAGAATCATTAAGCCATGAAAAGTATCAATTTCTACGTGCCAAGCAAATTTTATTAAATCAGTCTCAGGGTGAACTTTTCCAAGGTATGACTAAACCCTTGTTAGGTGAGCCATTACCGGCAAAGGCAGAGCCCGAGGCCATTGAAAAGAGCAAGGCTAACTGGTAATTAATGATGCAGCATGTTGCTCTAAGTTATCGGTTTGCCAGTGAACAAGGCGTGCTATGGTCGAATGGGCATATTTATTATCGCCATACAACGCCAGTAGCTGCTCTTATGGAGGCCCAGCGTGTTGTGGGCCAAGTGGTGGCCACTCATTGTTTGGAGCCCGAGTTATTTAATGCCAAGTTGCATGAAGTGTTTCAGGGTCAAGATCACGCCCAAGGTTTGGCAAATATAGCCGAAGGCATTGGTGAACAAGTTGATCTGTCTGACCTTGCACAGGCCTTGCCAAAGGCAGCTGATTTGGCTGAGTCAGGTGATGATGCACCTATTGTCGATCTGATAAATAAAATGCTGATTCAGGCGATTCGCAATCAAGTTTCGGATATTCATTTAGAGCCTCAGAATACCGGCTTGATGGTGCGTTTTCGCCAGGATGGCGTATTAACTGTACAAGCTGCCCTGCCTATTGAGTTAGCATCAATGGTGGTGTCACGTATCAAAGTGATGGCCAAGCTGGATATCGCCGAAATTCGTTTACCTCAAGATGGTCGTTTTACCCGTGAACTAGCTGGGAGACCAGTGGATGTGAGGGTTGCCATGATTCCGTCAGGTATTGGCGAACGTGTAGTAATGCGTTTACTGGATCGTGAATCCGGTAAATTACAGCTACAAAGCCTCGGCATGCCTGAGGCTGTATATGATGCTATAAGCCAATTAGTAAAGCGACCTAACGGCATTATTCTTACCACAGGGCCCACTAACTCGGGTAAAACCACTACTCTTTATGCTGCGTTACAACAGATAAAGGGTGACGACCTAAATATTATGACGATTGAAGATCCAGTTGAATATGATCTTGCTGGGATTAGTCAGACGGCCGTAAATAGCAAAAGTGGTATGAGCTTTGAAAAAGGTTTACGGGCTATTTTGCGTCAAGATCCCGATGTGGTGATGGTGGGTGAGATTCGAGATATTGAAACTGCCCGTACCGCCATTCATGCCAGTCAAACTGGCCATTTGGTGTTATCAACCTTGCATACAAACTCGGCCGTAGGCGCCCTAATTCGTTTACGTGATATGGGCGTAGAACCTTATTTGTTAGCCTCTAGTATTATTGGCGTCCTGGCGCAGCGCTTAGTGCGCTCACTATGTAGCCACTGTAAGCAACCAGTAGGCTCGCACAGTGATACTAATGCAGAGCAGGCTAATGGGTTAGTTTCTGAATATCATGCTGTGGGTTGCGAGGCCTGCGATTATACTGGTTATCAAGGTCGTGTCGGTATTTATGAATTACTTGCCGTCACGCCAGAGATGCAGCAGCTGATTCATGACAATGAAAGTGAACAACAGATACTGAAGTTGGCACGCTCTAAACAACATAGCTTGCATAGCAACGGTATGCTTTTGGTGGCCCAAGGTATCACCACCCGCCAGGAAGTAGAGCGGGTGTGCGTGGGTGCTGAAAGTGGCTAATTTTGATTATAAAGGCCTTAATGCCCAAGGTAAGTCAGTAAAGGGATCTTTGGTTGCTAATAGTCGTGATGCGGCGGTAACTATATTGCAACAGCAGGGCTTAACACCTATGCAGGTGACTGAGCAAAAAAAAGTAGCTCAAGCACAGAGTAAAGTCGGTAGCAAAGAGGTCAAAGCTAAGCCCTCAATATTTGTTAGTAACCAGCTAACCAGTAAGCAATTGACCTTGATAACAAGGCAATTGGCTACCCTTATTAATGCTCACTTGCCGGTAAATGAAGCTTTGCATGTTCTAGTTAATCAAACGCGCAAGAAAAATGTTCGGGCGGTACTATTAACTATTCAACAACAGATTAATGATGGCCAATCCTTAGCAACTGCTATGGCCATGGCCAGTAGCAGTTTTACCCAAGCCTATACAGCCACTATTGCAGCGGGTGAAAAGAGTGGCCAACTCGGACCCGTATTACAGCGTTTAGCTGATTATAGTCAGGTGATGCAACAAACTCGCTCGCGTATTCAAATAGCCCTTATTTATCCAGCTATTATCGCCCTGGTTAGTTTAGCGGTGATTAGTTTACTAGTGGTTTATGTGGTCCCTCAAGTAGCTGAAGTGATAGTGAGTATGGATCAGGAACTTCCTGCTATTACTAAGGGTTTAATTGGCTTAAGCCAGTTTTTGCAGGACAAGTTGCTGATTATATTATTAGCTGGTCTTGGTATAGCATTACTATATTCTATGCTTATGCGTCATGCTGGTGTGCGTATGTTAGTGCACCGTTTTTGGCTATCTGTTCCGGGCTTAAGTCATCTGATTAAAACCTACCTTGCTGCCCGCTTTTGCAAAACTCTAGCGATGCTCTATGACAGTGGCAACCCCATTGTTGATGCAGTTGAGAGCGCCAAGGCAGTGGTCCAAAATGATTATATGGCACATCATATAGAACAAGCGCGACAACAAATACATGAAGGTAAAGGTTTTTTGTCTGCCTTTAGTAAGCGCCCTGTGCTGCCCTTATTAGCCTTACATTTGATTGCTAGTGGTCAAGCCAATGGGCAGCTTGCTACGATGCTTGATAAGGCAGCTAATGATCTGGAACAACAGTTACAAAATACCATAACTGCAATGTTAGCTTTGATAGAGCCCTTGATGATGTTAGTTATGGGGGGTATTGTCTTGGTTATTGTGATGGCCGTTATGGTGCCAATTTTAGATATGAATCAGTTAATGATGTGAGGAAGCTCAGAATGACTCAAACTAAGCGCCGTTCAGTTAAGCGCCAAACCGGCTTTACCTTAATTGAGATTATGATAGTCATTGTCATTATTGGTATTTTGGCTACTTTGGTCGTACCAAGGCTTATTGATCGCCCAGATCAAGCTCGGGTTATTAAGGCAAAACAGGATATTAGCACCCTGCAAGCGGCTTTGCAGTTATATAAGTTGGATAACTATAACTATCCTAGTCAGCAGCAGGGCCTGCAAGCATTAGTTACCAAGCCAACCCAAGG
>DNNY01000194.1:12370-13376 GCA_003497765.1 Oceanospirillaceae bacterium | reverse complement strand
GAATACCGCTATCGCGTGCCAGGTGAATATGGCGCTATAGATATCTTTACCTTGGGTTCTGATGGTGAAGAAGGTGGCGTAGATAGTGCTGCCGATATAGGCTCTTGGAGCCGGGATTAGTTACTATTTTGTATGCTAAAAAGCGCCCTAGTGGCTTTACCTTATTAGAGGTTTTGATCGTTATAGTGATCATTGCTTTAATAGGCACTATGGCGAGTAATTATCTTTTACCAAGCCTTGAACAACGGCAGGCGCGGAATGCGGCGCAGCAGTTAGCAGAGCAGTTAGATTTTGCCCAATACCAGGCGCTTTTAAATGGCCGCCCTTATGGTTTTAGCCTTGAGAATGATGGTTATGCTTTTTATATATTTCGCCAACAGCAATGGCTGCCAGCCACAGAAACATTGTTAAGTGCAGAACAGATAGAAGGTGAGCTGCAGTTTTCAGCACCACTAAAGGCGTCTAACTCTACTACTGAAAATAATCCAGATATTATTTTTTCGCCTATGGGGGAGGTGTCAGTATTTACCTTGCTTTGGCTCAGAGCTGGAAGTAATTGGCAAATTACCCAAGATCTAAAGGGTAAAATGCAAGTTCAAACTTGGCAGCAAAATGATTAAGCGCAAATACCAACAATTTCAGCAACAAAGTGGCTTTTCCTTAATTGAGGTATTAGTTGCTTTGGCCATTGTGGCTATTGCATTGTTGGCACTAAGTGGTCAATTTGCCTCTCAAGCAAAGACCTTTGAGGCCAGTAAAGATAGGGTATTAGCTCATTGGGTAGCGCAAAATCATTTAGCTTTGATGCGGGCTTTTGAGTCTTGGCCTGAGCCGGGTGAATCGAGCCGTTTAACGACCTTTGCAGATCGTCAATGGCTTATTAAACAAGTTATAACAGCCACACCCAATAGTACTATTCGACAGATGGATATCCATATAGCTGACGAGCAGGGAAGAAATTTAGCCCATCTTGAAAGTTTTTTATCCCAACCAGATTAATAAAGTA
>DNNY01000194.1:8316-12082 GCA_003497765.1 Oceanospirillaceae bacterium | reverse complement strand
GCATTAGAATCAAGCTCGTCGGGGAAAGACCCGGTTTTTTTTACATTTTCATGAAAACGTTTTCATAAAAACTAAAGCGTTTTCATAGTGTACTAAATAAGCGCTGAGGCCTTGGTAATACCAAGGAGTTAATAAAAAAAAGAGGAAATGTCACTTATGACTGTCTATGCAAAAAGTAAACTGATAGCACCTTTGGTGATCAGTTTGGCGGGCACTGCCTTGATAACTAGTGAGGCAACCTTTGCCCGGGGTGCAGACACACCGGTTACCTTTAGTGGTGGTTCTATTACTTTGGATTTTTTAAGTAATGAATCGGTTACAGCAACTGGTAAAACAACCAGTAATGATGAAGGTCAAATTGCCTTCTTAGATTTTGATTTCAATATGGGCGGCTTTGCTGGTGATTTCACCGTCAATGCTGTCGGTGCTTCCTCTGCTAGTCTTTTTAATGAGGAAAAATACGGTAAGCGCATCAATAATGATGGTGACGCTGTTGAATTGTATGATTTCTCGGCCAGTAGCTTTGGCGATGACTATGACTTAAACCTTTTCTATCATACCGAGCGTTATCACTGGGGTTGGGAAGGTGACTTCTTTGGCATTATGAAAGAAGGTACTGATAAGCCCGGTGCCGACCTATGGAATGATAAAGTAACGCAAGGTTTTGAAATTGTCGGTAAAGGCGATTACGAAGGCTTGAAAGTTGTTGCCGGTCCTGAAATTTATTGGGGTGCAAACCCACAAACTGTTATTAAGTACATGTTTGGTGAAAAAGATCAGCATTCCTTCGTTGGTGCCTATGAAAGTGCCGGTGCGGCTAAAACCAGTTTAAATGGTGCCTTTGACCTAGGTGATGGTATCAAGTTAGAAGTTGGTGGCCTTATTTCTGGACAGGATAAAGTTGGCGAGACTTATGACTATGTAGAAAATGGTATCGTCTATGAAGACACCATTTCTACTGCAGATACCTTAGGTTTCCGCGCTAAGATGTCACAAGATATGGGTGGCGGCCAAGTTGCCTACTTTGCAGTCGATTATGCTGGTCTAGTTGCTGATAGTGGTATTCCTACACGTTGGTTTGGTACCAAGCTTCCATATTCTGGTACTGGTAACAAGTCAGTGTTCGAGGCTGGTATCAATATTCCTAACGGCAGCTACTTAATTATTCCACGTGTTTTCTACCGTGATACTTTAGTAGAGGCTGGCGTTGGCGCTTATGAGCGTTTTAATAGCGATCCTTTCAAAGTTGGTGATAACCGTGCGGTATTGGCTACAGAGCTATCCGTAACCTATGACCCAACGCCTGCTACTCATTTCTTTGAGTGGGATAATGATTGGAAAGAAGATGCGGACCTAGCCTATAACATTGGTATTGTGCGTAAAGAATACACTGGCGCAACTGATGGTTTACCAATTACATGGAATCCAGCATGGGGTCAATCTCAAGAAGGTCCTCGTCCTGCTGAAGATCTATGGCAGTTAAATGCCAAAGTGGTAATGAATGATGCTTCAGGTACAAAGACGGTTCTAAAATATGAAACTGGCTTAAAGACTTCAAACACAACTGCAGCCGCTACTGACTATAGTATTTTCCAAGCGAGTGTGACTCCTAATGAGTTAAGTTCATACAACGTTAAGTATGCTACTAATGACTTTGGGCGTTATGACTGGCGTAGAGAGCAGAACTACGTTCATCCAGAACAGTTAGAGATTGGCTACACGCGCCATTTAGATTCTGGCAAGTTTGACGTTAAATACCTACGTAAAACTTGGGGTGAGAGCACACCAGGTTATAACGATGGTCAACGCAGTCAAAGCGAAGTGCAAGCTTCCTATACATATAAATTCTGATAATAAGATTTATGGTGGAAAGAATCATGAAAATTTCTTCAAAAGACAAAACGTTTGATAAGGGAGCAACCATGCAAAAGTTGTTAGTTGTTCCTGCTCTGGGCTTGCTGCTCGCTGGCTGTAATCCTGCCGATGGTACTGTTACTGGGGTGGCATCTAATGATGGTTTCTCCCTGTATTGCCCTAATGTTGGTATTAATGACAATCAATGCGTTTTAAGCGATCCAGAAAACCCTTATGCCAATGATACTGTAGATGATGTTACCAAGTGGACCTTGTCCAGTGCTGCCTCAAATGCACGTGATAAATTCTACGTTTGGTCTACTGCCCTAGCAGCTGATCCAAGTGGTGAAAATCAGTACAACGTTGCATTGAGTTTGCATGAGTTGTATGACGATAATGCTAATGCAGCCGCACACTCTCAAGCAAAGCTTGCATACAAATCTGCATTAGACAATTTCTTCTCTGGCACAACAGGTTCCGCTGGTGAGTTTGTTGCTGATTCAGATTTTTCTTTTGCCGACTGGTCCTCAGGCTCAACTCTTAATGGTGCATATGACGGTGACGCTGATTTTCCTACCGTATTCCAAGTTCAACCTGGTTGGGGTTGGGGTGCAGAGACTTCGGCTTTAGCAATGTCTGGATTTGAGGCAGGATTCGCATCTAAGTACGAGAACTTGGTTTTCAAGATCAAAGGACTACCTACTGATAACGTAGTAATTAAGTTTCCTGGTGCCGTCAATGGTACTGATGGTGAGCTATCTTTGGCAACTGCTACCTATGGTACAGCTATACCAGGGGCCACAGGTTGGACTCAGTTTGTGATACCAATGAGTACTTGGGGAGGTGTAACAGCATCTACCGAGTTCGCCATAATGGGCGGTTGGAGTAATGGTGGAACATTCTTCCGATCTGATATCGGCTTTACAGGTAACACCACTAGCGGCAATATGGTTAAAGATTCAGCAGATGGGTTTGCATCTATTTACTATCCTCAGACTGCTGGCTTGGCCTCTGTAACATATGTTCGTGATTTGGTTGGTGCTAATTTAGTTGAACCGGATGGTATGGATAACCTTTATGATGATGCTGCTGCCGCTGAAACAGCCTTAACTGGCTGGGGCTTTAGCTACGATACAGCTACAAATACCTTAACAGCTGACTAACAGTCAATTTTAAGGCCAAAACGCCAGTTCTGATCAATTCAGGACTGGCGTTTTTAGTATCATATTTAGTAAATATTTGGTTAATTTTAACCTGCTTTGGCAACGCTTAATTTCTTTACATTTAAGAGCTGTTTATCTACTTGACAGCCAAAGTGATTAGTCTTAAGCTTTGCGAGCCAGTAATGAAATCGTTTTCAGAATGGTTCGCCACCTCGGTGTCGACCTTTTTTTTTAAGCAATATGAAAACGTTTTCATAAATGTGATAATCTTGACTTAATAAAAATTACAGATTATCACCATCGGTACTCAAAACAACAACAAGAGGAAGAAACATGAAGAAACTAGGTTTAACTATTGCCGTTTCTGCAATTGCAGCAGGTATGGCTTTGAGCGCCCACGCTGATGGACATAAGCACGCTCAAGGCGGAACCTTGACTGTGCCAATTATTACGCAAACATTTGTCGATGATTTTAACCCATACACTGGTGCTCAAGGCGATATGGTCGGTGGTACCATGTATGAGCCACTATGGGCTGTTAACGCTATGCAAGGTGAAATCAACTGGCGTCTAGCTAGTGGCTTTACCTACGATGATGACCTAATGGGCCTAACCATCAAACTAAAAGATGGCTTGACCTGGTCTGATGGCGAAACATTGGATGCTGACGACGTTGTTTATTCTTTAAACTTGGGTAATGAAGATGCCAAGCTAGATGCCACTGGCCAGTGGTCTTCTGGTAAGTTTGT
>DNNY01000194.1:0-7972 GCA_003497765.1 Oceanospirillaceae bacterium | reverse complement strand
ACTATTGACTGGCACTTGCCACGTTTACACGTTGTGCCTCAGCATATCTTTAGCACCGTAGAGGATATCTCTACCTTCTCTAACAGCAACCCTGTTGGTTCTGGTCCTATGACCGAAGTAACTCAGGTACGTGATAACCAGATTGAAATCTGTCGTAACCCTAACTACTACAAAGCTGACCAAGGTCTACCATACTTGGATTGTATCAAGTTCCGTCAGTACACGGATAACTCTCAAATCCAAGCTGCTTTGATTAACGATGAAATCGATTGGGGTTCCAACTTTATCGCTGATATTGAAAAAACCTATGTAGCACCAAATCCAGAGAACCACGGTTTCTGGTATCCTGCTAACGATTTGATCAATATCTATCTAAATACGCGTGAAGCGCCATTTAGCGATATTAACTTCCGTAAAGCTTTCTCTATGTCTTTAGATCGTCCAATGATCGTTGACTTGGCTGCCTACGGCTATCCTACCCCAGAATCACATGTAACTGGTCTGGGTGAGTTCTTTAAGACTCACTTTAACGATGAAGTTAACGCTAAGTATGATTACCTAGCTGAGTACAACCCTGAAGCAGCCATGGCTTTACTAGATGAAGCTGGCTACAAAGATATTGACGGTGACGGCTTCCTGGAAAACCCAGATGGCTCTGCTATCAACTTTGATATTCACGTAGTAAACGGCTGGACTGACTGGGTACAGACTGTACAGATGGTTAGTGAATACCTAGCCGAGATTGGTATCAAGGCCAACACCAAGACTGTTGACTGGTCTGTCTATGACTCTGCTTTGAAAGACGGTACTTACCAAGCTTCTATCAACTGGTCTAAGACCAATGCTGAAGATCCTATTCAGGCTTATCAGGACTACTTCCATACTTCCCGTCAAGGTAACTCTTGGCACACCAACCACGGTATCAGCAGCCCTGCTGTTGACGCTTTGATTGATGAGTATACTGCTACGTCTGATGCTGATCGTCGTAAGGCTATCTTGGCTGAATTAATGGACTTTACTGGCGAAAACCTTGCCTTTGTACCATTATTCTCTAACCCAACATGGTATCAGTATAACGCTACCCGCATTGGCGGCTGGCCAACTGCTGACAATCCATTTGTACAGCCTGTGTTCTATGACGCTTCACGTAAGCTGATTACGTTTGAGCAGTTGTACGCCAAATAATAATGGCTGGTGGTCAACTGGGTTACCCCAGTTGACCACTGTTTACCTAGAACTTTCAGGTCTTAATCAGCTTTTCTGTAACGAGAAATCACCATGAGTTTTGTTCTCAGACGCTTTGCGTTTTATTTTGTGGCCATAATGGTAGCCATCACCTTTAACTTTATTATGCCACGTATGATGCCGGGTGATCCGGTAGATGCTCTCTTTGCTAGTGCCCAAGGGCGTATGTCTTTGGAAACCCTAGCGGCTTATAAAGAGATGCTAGGTTTTGTTGATGGACCTTTACATGAACAGTATTTTATCTATCTAAAAAGTATTTTTACTTGGGATTTGGGGCCTTCAATAATGTTGTACCCGCTTCCTGTAAGTGATCTGTTGGCGGTTAAAGTGCCTTGGACAGTTGGTTTGGCAGGTATGTCTACCTTTATTTCCGTATTTATCGGATTGCTTATTGGTACTTATGCTTCCTACCATCGTGCTGGCTTTGTAGATCGCTTTATGCCCGGTTTTTGGGCTTTTGTTGGGGCTATGCCGCAACCGGTTACGGCCTTATATATTTTCTTTATATTCGCACTGACATGGAAAGTGTTTCCACTTTCTTATGGTGCAAACCCAGACATTGACCCTAGCTATAGCTGGGAATATTTATCCAGTATTTTCTATCATGCTGTACTACCAATAAGTTCTATGATTTTAGGTGGCATTGGCGCTTGGATATTTAATATGCGTAATGCCATGATCAATGTGTTAGGCGAAGACTATATCACCATGGCCAAGGCTAAAGGTCTAAGTAATGGTCGTATTATGAGTCACTATGCTGCACGTAACGCTTTATTGCCCGTTGTTACCGCCGTATCGATGCAGATTGGCTTTATTATGGCTGGGGCCATATTTATTGAAACTGTATATAACTATCCTGGGGTTGGTTTGTTGCTATTTAAAGCCCTTGGTGCACGTGATTACCCAACTATGCAAGCCTGCTTCTTGTTGATAGTAGTGTTTGTATTGGTCGCAAACTTTATCGCTGATCTTTTAAATTTATGGTTAGATCCGCGTCTACGCAAGTAGACTCATTGAATAACCTAACTTTATTAACAATATGTTTAAAGTAACCGAGTTATAAGTCATATGTTAAGTCATCCTGTTATAAAATTTTTACGCCGCTTTTATAGTGGTAATACGGCAGCCATTTTAGGCACTCTAATAGTGTCTACAGTCATTATTATGAGTGCTTTCGCTTCTGTAATTGCCGAAAATGATCCCAAAAAGCGTGTTGCCCGTGGCCATCAACCACCTAGTGCCGAATTACTTTTGGGGTCTACTCGCTCTGGTAAAGATGTTTTTAGTCAAGTTTTACATGGTGGACAAGTTTCTCTGATGGTGGCCTTTGGCGCTGCCTTAATTACCATTTCTATAGCGATATGTGTGGGCGTTAGTGCTGGCTATTTCGGTGGTCGAGTTGATGAATTCTTAATGTCCCTTACCAATATTATATTGGTATTCCCACAACTACCCTTGCTTATTATTCTGGCAGCGTTTTTGGGTCAGGTAGGCCCCGTAGTTATTGCCCTAATCATTGGTCTTTCTTCATGGGCCTGGGGCGCCAGGGTAATTCGAAGTCAAACCTTAGCTGTACGTAATAAAGAGTTTATTTTAGCTGCTGAAGTGATGGGTGAATCTAAGTGGCGCATTATTTTGGTTGAAATTTTGCCTAACTTGATCAGCATTGTCGTTGGTATGGCTATGGGTACTTGTATCTATGCCTTGATGGCTGAAGCTGGTTTAGGGTTTTTGGGTTTAGGTGATCCAACTATTGTGACCTGGGGAACCATGCTTTTTTGGGCCCAGTCGAATTCCGCCTTTATTGTTGGTGCTTGGTGGGATATGGTTGTGCCGGGTACTGCTATCGCCATCTTTGGTGGTGGTTTGGCCCTCTTGAATATGTCTGTTGATCAGATTTCTAACCCGAAACTAAAAACCGGTTCCTATATTAAAACATGGCGACGTATGAAGACCGAAGTTGAAGCTCGGAGGGCGCAGTCATGACAGGTGTTCGCGAACCACTTTTATCCATCTCAGACTTATGTGTTGATTATATAACTGATGATGGCAATGCCCGTGCCGTTAATAAAGTTAATCTGGATATTTATCCTGGTGAAACTGTTGGTTTGGCCGGAGAATCGGGTTGTGGTAAAAGTACTTTAGCCTTTGCTATTGCCAACTTGCATAACGCTCCAGCATTAATTACTGGTGGTAAAATTAACTTCCAGGGTCGGGATATCTTGACCATGTCGCCTGAAGAGTTGCGTCAATTCCGTTGGTCAAAAGCCAGTATGGTTTTTCAGAGTGCAATGAACTCATTAAACCCAGTTATTACCATTGGTGATCAGCTGGTTGATGTGGTGCTGGCACATGAAACTATTTCCGTAACTGAAGCTGAGAAGCGTGCTATAGCTATGTTGGATATGGTTGGTATTCATGCTTCTCGCATGAAATCCTATCCACACCAACTTTCTGGTGGTATGCGTCAGCGCGTAGTGATTGCTATTGCCCTTATATTGCGTCCTAAACTGATCATTATGGATGAGCCAACGACGGCTCTTGATGTGGTGGTTGAGCGTGACATTATGGACCAGCTCTATGATCTAAAAGAACAGTTAGGCTTTGCCATTTTATTTATTTCTCACGACTTAGGTTTGATGGGCCAGATCACTGATCGCATTGGCATTATGTATGCGGGGAAAATGGTTGAGTTAGGTGAAACTGAAGGTATAATTACCAACCCACAGCATCCCTATACTCAGGGTCTCTTACGTTCATTCCCAACTATTCATGGTCCCAAAGAGCGTTTAGAAGGTATTCCCGGGAATCCTTTAAATCTATTGGACGTTCCAGCTGGTTGTTATTTTCAAGATCGTTGTAGCCAGTGCGATACAATATGTATAGATGTGATGCCTAATATTGAGGTGTTGCAAATGCCTGATGAGAGACAAGTCGCTTGTCATAAGGTCAGTCAAGGAGATGCCCTATGAATCAGTTGACTGAAGCTACAATGGTGGAACAAGTAGTGACTAATGAAACAGGCTCACAGAGCATTGAAGTTGAAAATTTAGTAATTGATTTTGCCTTGGACAATGCCTTGTTCAACCGGCAATATATGCGTGCCCTCAATGGTGTTAGCTTTAGCATTAAAGCCGGTGAAGCTATGGCTCTGGTGGGCGAATCAGGTAGTGGTAAAAGTACCTGTGCCCGCACTTTATGTCGCTTATATAAACCCACAGATGGGGTGTTAAAGCTGAATGGTAGGGACATCAATGCCTCGGCCTCAAAAATTACCCAGACTGAACTGGCTAAGCAAATTCAAATGATTTTTCAGGATCCTTTCGGTTCGTTAAATCCAGTGCATACTATCCGTCATCAAATGTATCGCCCGATTCGCATTCATATGCCTGAGTTAAAAGGTGATGCTATTGAAGATTATATGCTGGGTATTTTGGAACGTGTAGGATTGTCCCCAGCCAAACAAACGGCGGCTAAGTTCCCTCACGAACTTTCCGGTGGTCAGCGGCAACGTGTGGCTATTGCTAGAGCCTTAGCTACAGGCGCCAAGTTTATCTTGGCTGATGAGCCGATTTCTATGCTCGATGTGTCAATTCGTTTAGGTATACTAAACCTAATGGCGGATATGAAAGAAGAAGGGATTGGCTTCTTATATATCACCCATGATATTGCCACGGCGCGGTATTTTGCCGAACGCACTGGTGTTATGTATGTTGGCCATATGGTGGAGTGGGGTAATAGTGACTCGGTGACACAAAACCCGCAGCACCCCTATACGCAATTACTTATTAGTGCAGTTCCCGAAGTGGGGCGTCAACGCGGAAGTGCCACTGTAGATGGTAAGAAAAGCCGAATTCCTTTGTGGAAGCCTGATTCAAAGGGCTGTCCCTTTGCAGCCCGTTGTCCGAAAGTTACTGATCAGTGTCATACCGAGATGCCTAGCGTAACTCAAGTGGCAGAGGACCATTTTGTACGTTGCTTTGCCCTTTGATAAATAATAAATAAAAAATCAACGGAAGTTTTAACCATGAGTAAGACCAGTATTATTGAAGTCTCCAAGCTAGCAGGTGTGTCTCCTGCGACTGTGTCGCGAGTCACTAATAATGCTGCTCCGGTTAAAGAAGCAACACGTATCAAAGTGTTAGCCGCCATGGAAGAGCTTGATTATCGGCCCAATACGGCAGCGCAATCTTTATCCTCCAAACGTTCAAATAATCTAGGCATGGTGGTTTCTCACTTAGATGGCCCGTTTTATGGTCCAGTAATGTCTGGGGTTGAAGCGACACTGCGTAAATACAATAAGCATGTGATTATTGCTAGTGGCTTTGGGGAAGAAAAATCAGAAAAAGAGGCCGTTGATTTCCTTTTGTCGCGGCAAGTTGATGGCCTTATTTTATTGACCGAGGGCTTAGATAGTGAGTACCTGGAGCAATTATCCAAAAAGATACCTATCTATCTGATAAATCAACATATTGATGGCCTTGAGTCACGAAATATGTGGTTAGATAACGATGATGGCGCCTATTGGGCAACGCGTTATTTAATTGATCAAGGCCATACGCAGATAGTATGCCTTGGTGGCCAAGAGTATAAGCAAGATGCCAATGAGCGCATCGCTGGCTATGAACGGGCTATGCAAGAGGCGGGCTTAGCAATAACCGATCAGCATATTATCCGTACTGAATTTGAGGTACATGGTGGCTTGCAGGCGATGCAGCAATTGCTGGATTCAGGTTTGGAATATACCGCTATTGTTGCAGGTAACGATGAGATTGCATTTGGTGTTTATGAGTGGGCGGCGCGCAATAATCGTCGTATTCCAGAAGATATATCAATCATTGGTTTTGACGATATTCTGATGTCGAATTATATCAGCCCTCGTCTAACGACAATGCATTTCCCTCAATTCGATATGGCTAAGGTCTGTGCCAATATGGCCTATCAGGAAATTTATAATAAAAAACCACCAGGCGGTGTGAAGTTTAAAACCTCTCTGGTAATTAGAGATTCGGTAAGAAAAATCTAACCTTGCAACATCCGCAGGGTAATAAAATATACATTATTCATATTATAAGAACCTATATGGAGGCGTAAATAACGCAATGCAAAAGTTTAAAGATGGATTTGTTTGGGGTACAGCAGCCTCATCCTACCAGATTGAAGGCGGTGCTAAGGATCAGGGCCGTGGCGATAGCGTATGGGATATGTTTTGCCGTCAACCTGGTTTAGTTAGTGATGGCAGTGATGGTATGACAGCATGTGACCATCTTAATCGTTACCAAGAAGATATTGATATCATGTCTGATATGGGCATTCATGCCTATCGCTTGTCTGTTGCTTGGCCACGTATTTTTCCGGCAGGCACAGGCAAGATAAATCAGCAAGGTCTTGACTACTATGATCGTATTGTCGATGGTCTATTGGCTAAAGGTATTGACCCATGGATTACCCTTTTTCACTGGGACTTCCCTACCGCGTTGTATGACCAAGGTGGCTGGTTAAACCGTGATAGCGCTGATTGGTTTGCTGATTATGCCGAGCTTATTACTGACAAGTTTTCTGACCGTGTCAAAAACTGGTTCACCCTAAATGAACCACAATGCTTCTTAGGTCTAGGTCATCATTCAGCAGAACATGCGCCGGGTCTAAAAATGACCTTTGAAAAAGTATTGCAAGCTTCTCACCATGCGCTGTTAGCTCATGGTAAAGCTGTACAGGCAATGCGTGCTAATGCCAAGCAGACGTTAAATATTGGTGCTGCCCCGGTTGGCTTGGTGTCTTATCCAACTAGTGATGATCCACGTCTGATCGAAGCCGCGCGTGCCGCTACCTTTGATATTAAGCGCTTGGATTGCTTTAGCAATACTTGGTATGCCGACCCTATGATATTGGGTTCATACCCTGAAGATGGTTTGGCTTTATTTGAACAATTTTTGCCAGAGATTCGTACTGGCGATATGGAAATTATCAATCAGCCTTTGGATATGTATGCAGCAAATATATATTCCGGCGGAGCCCTTAAATTAAACGACAAGGGTGAAGCAGTGGCTGATGATTTAATTGGTGTTGGCCGCACTACCATGGACTGGAATGTAACACCTGAGTGTTTATATTGGGGGCCTAAGTTCCTCTATGAACGCTATGGTTTGCCAATTGTTGTGACGGAAAATGGCATGGCTAATTGTGACTGGGTACACACCAACGGACAGGTTGAAGACCCAGGTCGTATTGACTATGTGCGACGTCATCTATTAAACCTGCGTCAAGCAGCTAATGATGGTGTTGATGTTGCTGGTTATTTCTATTGGTCTATTCTGGATAACTTTGAATGGGCCTTTGGTTACCAACAGCGCTTTGGTTTAGTACACGTAGATTTTGAAACACAAAAGCGTACCCCAAAAAGCTCAGCTTATTGGTATCGCGATGTAATCAATAGTGGTGGAGATATTTTATAATGATAATGAAAACTTTTTCTAAGGTTACGATTGGCATCCTATCCCTTGGTATTGCTGCTACCAGTGCAGCAGAAGGGGACTTTACGGAAATTAGCTATGCCGAAGCCAAAGGTTGGCAACTAGATTGGCACGACGAATTTGACGGCAAAGATGTCGACGAAGAGAAGTGGGGATGGGAACAAAACTGCTGGGGCGGTGGTAACAATGAGTTACAATGCTACACTGACCGCGTTAAAAACTCCTTCCTGGAAGATGGCAAGCTGATCATTCGT
>DNNY01000054.1 GCA_003497765.1 Oceanospirillaceae bacterium | reverse complement strand
TGTGCGCGGCGTCCATGTTGTGGTAGCATCCACTGCCGTTAGTGATGATAATGCGGAGGTGACCGCGGCACGAGCACACCGAATTCCGGTTATTCAACGGGCGGAAATGCTGGCAGAACTTATGCGCTATCGTCATGGTATTGCTGTCGCAGGTACCCATGGTAAAACCACAACCACCTCAATGACAGCAGCTGTCTTGGCGGCTGGTGGATTGGACCCAACTTTTGTCATTGGTGGCAAGCTAAATAGTGCAGGTACCAATGCCCAGTTGGGCAGTAGCAGTTATTTGGTGGCAGAAGCCGATGAAAGCGATGCGTCTTTCCTTCACCTACAACCACTAACCGCCGTAGTAACTAATATTGACGCCGACCATATGTCCACCTATGAAGGTGACTTTGGCCGTCTCAAGCGAACGTTTATTGAATTTTTACATAACTTACCTTTTTACGGTTTAGCAATTGTCTGTATTGACGATCCTGTAGTGCGGGAAATTATGCCTCAGATTAGTCGGCCCACTATTACTTACGGGTTCGATGTAAACGCTGATATTCGTGCCTACGAATTAGAGCAAGACGGCATGATGACTCACTTTAAGGTAGCCCGAAAAGGCCATGAAGATTTAAAAATTAGCCTGCAAATGCCAGGTCGTCACAATGCCTTAAATGCTTTGGCGGCTATTGCTATTGCTACTGATCTGGAGGTTGAGGATAAACAAATCGAAGCTGGTGTTTCTGGCTTTACTGGTGTTGGTCGTCGCTTCCAAGTGCTAGGGGAATACCCTGCCAAAACGGGAACAGCTACCTTAGTAGATGACTATGGACATCATCCTCGAGAAGTGGCCGTGACTATCGAAGCCATCCGCACAGGTTGGCCTGATCGTCGCTTAGTGATGGTTTATCAACCTCACCGCTATTCTCGTACACGAGATCTTTATGAAGACTTTGTAGAAGTATTATCACGGGTTGATGTATTGGTATTAATGGATATCTATCCTGCTGGTGAAGAACCTATATCAGGTGCCGATGGCCGTAGTTTATGTCGTAGTATCCGAGCTCGTGGGGCTTTGGATCCAGTCTTTGTAGAAAGGGGAGCGCCTGTCGCGCCGGTACTGGAAGATATCCTGCAGGATGGTGATTTGCTTCTTACTCAAGGAGCTGGTGATATTGGTCAAATTTCTCGCGCCCTGTTGGCAAGTATGGAGCAGGCAACAAAATGAACGTCAACCATATAACCATCAATCTAGCAGACGAGTGGCAGGATTTATTAACCGTGCCCACTGGCCGTATTGGAGTTATATTCGGCGGTGATTCTGCCGAACGAGAGATATCACTGCTAAGTGGACAACAAGTTCTGCAATATTTATTGGCTGCGGGTGTCGACGCCTTTGCTATTGATTTGTCAGCGCCAGAAGCCTTGGCATCCGGTTTAACTCAGTTGCAACAACTACAACAAGCTTCTATGGATGCCGCATTTATTGCCATGCATGGACCGGGTGGAGAAGATGGTACTTTACAGGGTGTTTTAGAATGCCTTGGTGTGCCTTATACGGGCAGTGGGGTGATGGCATCTGCTTTAGGTATGCATAAATTAATGACCAAGATAGTGTGGGAGAGGAGTAATATTGCTACTCCTCCCTGGTGTCTACTTGATGATACAAGTGATTTAGGCGAGGTCGCCAGTGAACTGGGATTACCCCTGGTCGTCAAGCCAGTTCATGAAGGTTCAAGCTTAGGTGTCCATATAGCGGCTAGTGTTGAAGATATGCAGACTGCATATGCTGATGCTAAAGCGTTTGATCGGCAAGTAATGGCTGAGAAATTAATCGTTGGTGAAGAATACACTGTTGGTATTTTGAATGGTCGAGCTTTGCCAGCTATTCGGCTGCAAACTAACAATGAGTTTTATGACCTAGAGGCTAAGTATTACTCAGATGATACTTTATACAGCTTTGAAAACACTTTGTCTGCAGCCCAGCAGATGGCTTTAGAGATAGAATGTGTAAGGGCTTTTGACGCCATTGAGTGTGCAGATTGGGGGCGCATAGATGTTATGCGTGATGGCCAAGGTAAAAATTGGTTGTTAGAAGTCAATACATCACCCGGCATGACCAGTCATAGCTTGGTACCCATGGCGGCAAAACAGGCTGGTTTAAGCTATGAACAACTAGTGGTAGTAATACTAAATTTAGCCATACAGCGGCATAAAAAAAGGGGGCTATAAAATGACTAGTTGGCTTCACTCTATTTTATGGCGCTTGCTGCTATTGGGCGTTATAGGTGGCTCTCTATATTGGGGTTGGATCTATTCTAGTCCATGGGTAAACCAGCCTATTCGACAAGTTGTACTGCAAGGAGATATTCCTCAGAGTCAGAAACAATTAATAGTGGCGCAGTTACAAAGCCAAGACTTAGGTCGTTTTTTCGAAGTTAGTTTAAATGGCGTAAAAGACCAAGTTGAAGGTAATGTTTGGGTGGAAGATGCGGTGGTATCGCGAGTATGGCCTGATCGACTTATGGTGGAAGTAAGCCCACAGATTATTGTTGCACGCTGGGGTGAAAATCAGGTCTTAAATCATCACTGGCAAGTATTAAATTTGGACCTAAATTTAGTGGCTGATTTGGCTACTTTACCTATGCTCGATGGCCCAGCTCAGCAAACACAAAATATGGCCAATAATTTTCGCGCCATGAATGCCATGTTAGCCCCCGAAAATCTTTCTATCGATAGTTTATATATGGCTAAACGTGGGGCTGTGGATTTAGTTTTAGATAATGATATTGAGATCCTGTTAGGGCGTGACAAAGGTATGCAGCGTTTGCGCCGTTTAGTACAGATTTATAATACAGATTTAGCTGACTTGCCAGAGCCCATTGCGCGTATTGACGGTCGTTATCCCCATGGTGTGGCGGTGGCTTTAAAAGGTGATGATGCGGAGTCTTTATAGGAATAAATTCAGTGCATTAATGGCCACAAAATAAAGCCCTTGAAGCGTATTTTTAGAGTTGACCCAAGAGATAGTAATAAGGGTCATTTAAAGGTAAAAATCGGTGCCTATTTATGCCGAAATATGGGATAATCAGGTACATGGAAAAATTGGTTAAAAGTCATGCCTTTTTGGCTGTCTGCTAGCCACTAAAGCAGCTTGGATAAGCGAGCATAAGTTAACGAAATATGGCTGATATAAGTGATACTCCCATGCTGGTAAGCCTCGATATAGGTACCTCAAAAGTGGTAGCTATGGTGGCAGAGGTGCCTGCGCAAGGAGAGCTCCGTATTGCCGGTGTCAGTTGCCAGCCAGCCCGAGGCTTAAAGCGCGGTATGATTGTCGATATAGAATCGACCGTAATGGCCATCAAACGCGCTATCGAAGAAGCCGAACTTATGGCTGAATGCAAGATTGAGAGTCTGACAGTGGGTATAGGT
>DNNY01000075.1:5138-5602 GCA_003497765.1 Oceanospirillaceae bacterium | reverse complement strand
GCCAAAGTTTGGCGCTATCTTGGTACCTGCAATGGCCGCCGAGGCGTTGATATCGGCATTGGTTATGATGCCGTCTTCGATCTTATCGGAGGTCACAGCATTAGCACCAATGGTGGCTTCGCCTGTATTAGTGATGCTTATATCACCAGTTAATGCCACAGCAGCGCCTTGGCCTGAGGCATTACCTACGATTATTTGACCATCGGCAATAGCTGTCTTGGCTGGGCTTAAACCCCCATCCGAAATACCGGCTGCACCCACATCAGTCCAGTTTAGTTTGCCACTGCCATCGGTTTGTAATACCTGTCCATTATCGCCAGCTGTATCAGGTAGGGTTAAGGTTGTGTCGGAACTCAAAGTAGACGGGACTTTTAGGGATATAACCCTGCTACCATCATCTGAAAGTTTTAGGCCTTTAGCTGTAATATTAGCGCCATTTATATCACCTATGGTGGTTATATTTT
>DNNY01000075.1:0-4884 GCA_003497765.1 Oceanospirillaceae bacterium | reverse complement strand
GTACCTGCAATGGCCGCCGAGGTGTTTATATCAGCATCAACAATGGAGTCATCCGCTAGCTTAGCCGAATTCACCGCATTGTCTGCCAGTTTGGCTGTATTCACTGCACTATAGGCGAGCTTAGCTGAGGTCACTGCTAGCCCTTTAATCTTGTCTGTCTCAACCGCATCTGTATCTAGCTTAGCGCTGGTAATATCCCCATCACCAATATCAGCTGTGCCTGAATTGATCCAGGCTAGATCACCATTATTATCTAGACTTAAAACTTGACCGTTTGCACCGATTTCTGGACTTAGATGATTACTAGTAATGGTCTTGAGAGCAATATCACTTGATTGAATGGATCTATCTTCGATTTTGGCTGAGTTTACAGCATTGGCTGCCAGCTTAGCTGTATCCACTGCACTATCGGCCAGCTTATCTTTAGTCACTGCCAGCCCTTTAATCTTGTCTGTCTCAACCGCATCTGTATCTAGCTTAGCGCTGGTAATATCACCATCACCAATATCAGTTGTACCTGAATTGATCCAGACTAGTTGGCCTTCAGCTAAACTGAGTACTTGGCCGTCTTGTCCTATTGCTGGCTGTAGATGAGCTCCTGTAATGCTTTGCGTACCAATATCGACACCTTTAATTGTGCCATCTTCAATATTCGTGCCTGTTATAACTTTACTGCCTAAAGTATCAAAATCAATCCAAGTACCAGCAGCATTACGATATTGCAGTTTGCCTTCATTGGATACTTGTATTCCAGGCTCTAGAGTATCGATACCACTCCACGTTATGGCTGGTTGATTATTATTTGTAATAAAGCAAATCGTATCATCAGTATCATTGTTTGATAAAAAACAGATACTACCTTCTTCATTTAATAGTGTCGCAGCCCCCGAATCGAGTTTCTGTAATACTAATTGTTTGCTATCACCATCAACCAAGATAATTTGTGGGGAATCATCTTCGCCGTCAGAAAGTAATAAATTTTTGTTCGTTTGCAAAGCTACAGCGGAGCTTGCCCAAAATAACGATGTCACTGTTAAAGCGAAAAAAACGCGGTATTTGCTTACATTGGCAGATGTAATACTCATCCTATACCTCTGGTACCAATCTTGTTTAGAAATGTAAACTAAGAAGTTATGTCTACGTGGATAGTAAGAAGTATAGAAAAGAATTCTGGGTTTGCATGAAAACAGACAATTATATAAATATAAATTTAATATAAATTGACATTTTGTAAGGATGGAATTGCGTTATTTAATTTTATGAAAAGTCTATTATGATTGACTATTAAAAGTATTTTTATGATTTTATTTAAAATTTTAATCAACATTTTTACAGCTATTCACATCAAAAAAAATAGCTATTAACTATATTTTTATATATTTAATATATTATTTTTAATAATAAAAATGGGCTGTATGGCTATTTTTTATCATTAAAAATAACAAGAAAATCACAAGTTTTTTAAATTTTTACATACTAAAATAAGAAGAATAAGACGCGGCAATTTCTACCATATCAATACAGATAATTGAAAAATTGCCGTAAATCTTTATTTGATAGAAGCGGCTTTAAATTCTTGCCAAAAGGTGTTGCTTAGTTTCAGAATCAGCAAAGGAAGCAGCAATAGCCATACGCGAGATATCTTCTAACTGCTCAATGGATAAACCAAAATGGTCTACGCCATTTTGATACTCTGCACCATTGGTGGTAGCAAAGAAAGGTGGATCATCGGCATTAAGACTAACCGATATACCTGCTTCTAAAATGGTATTGAGGGGATGACTATCCCAATCGGGATAAACGCTAAGGGCTAAATTACTACCTGGACAGACCTCTAGAGCGATATCCCGTTGTTTTAAGGTTGCCATTAGCTCAGGATCTTCAACGCTACGCACACCGTGTCCAATACGTGTTACCGGTAAATTGTTGATGGCATCCCAAACACTTTCAGGGCCTACCACCTCGCCAGCATGGGTTGTACAACCAAGACCGGCTGCATGGGCTAATTCAAAAGCGGGGGCAAAATCAGCTTGAGTGAACATGGATTCATTACCACCCATACCAAATCCTACTACATAGGGATGGGGATTATTGACCATTAGTTCAGCCACTTTAACAGCTTGTTCTGGGCCTAAATGGCGAACGCAAGAAACGATTAAGCGGCCAATAATATTAAATTCAGCTTGCGCCCGATCAATGGCCCGAGCACAACCTTGCACCATATCATCGTAGCTAATACCAACGGTGGCGGCATGATCAGGAGAAATAAAAGTTTCCAGGTAGATAACCCCTTCTGCCGCGCACTGTTTTAGGTATTCATACATAATTTCTTCGTAATCATCACCATTACGCAAACATAGACTAGCGGCGTCATAAGCATTCAGAAATTCAACAAAGTCATCCCAAGCAAAGGTATCTTCTGCGGTAAACAAATCATCACTTAGCTTAATATTGTTACGTTCTGCTAAACGACGAACAAGGTTTGGGTAGATACAGCCTTCTAAATGGCCATGAAGTTCGACCTTGGCTATAGCTTGTATTTCGGCTTGCATGTTTATCTCTCTTTCATTTAATTATCTGAATTAATTTAGTTTACAGACGCTACCCACCTTTAAAGGGGGCAAATCAAAGTAATCAGCCAAGGTTTGGCCCATATCAGCAAAGGTGTCACGAAGCCCTAAAGATTGCGGTTTTACTTGGGCACCAACAAACACGGCTGGCACATGTTCTCGAGTATGATCAGAACCCGGCATGGTTGGATCACAACCATGATCAGCGGTTACCAATACCAAATCATCTGCACCCATTAATTTTTCCAGCTCTGGTATTCGTTGATCAAGTTGTTCTAAAGCGTGGGCATAACCAGGCACATCTCTGCGATGGCCATAGACACTATCAAAATCAACCAGATTGACAAATAATAAGCCTGCTTTAGTAATTTCCATCTGCGCTAGTAGCGCATCCATAAGGGCCATATTATCAACCCCTTTAACCACTTGATCAATGCCCTTATGGGCAAAGATATCACCTATTTTACCAATTGAAATTACCGGCAAATTGGCAGCCTGCATGACATCAAGCAAGGTATCGTCCATAGGAGGTGTAGTCAAATCACGACGATTCGCGGTACGTTTAAAATCTTCTACCGATGAACCAGTAAAGGGACGTGCAATGACCCTTGTTACATTAAGATCATCAACCAACACACGGGCTTGTTCGCATAACTTATATAAGCGCTTTAGGCCAAAGGATTCTTCATGGGCAGCAATCTGAAATACAGAATCAGCGGAGGTATAGCATATAGGCAAGCCAGTGCGCATATGCTCTTCACCATAGCGTTTGATTATTTCTGTTCCAGAAGCATGACAATTTCCCAAAGTCCCAGCCAAGCCAGCTTCTTGGCATAACTTGTCAAGCAAAGACTGCGGAAAACAATCTGGGCCACTGGGGAATACACCCCAAGCAAAAGGCACGGGTAAGCCACATATTTCCCAATGACCGCTGGGTGTATCTTTGCCCATACTTAAGGACTTAGCAAAACCATAGGCGCCATCAAGTTGTTGGCCTTTGGCAATAGGTAGTGCTTGTTGCCGACTGGCTTCGGCTGCTGCAACCAAGCCCCAACGGGTTAGGTTAGGAATCTTTAAAGGTCCCTGTCGCTGGTTACTATCTGCTTTTCCTGCCGCACAGGCTTCGACGATATGACCAAAGGTATCAGCTCCTGCATCACCGTAGTTAACAGCATCGGCACTAGCGCCAACACCGAGAGAATCAAGTACTAAAATAATTGCTCGTTTCATACTTACGCTCCATGTGAAGTAACCGTTTTATAGACTAATGGCAGGGCTGCAGGTTGCTCTTCACTCACAACCATAGCTGCTTGTAATGCCTCGGTGAGTATATCTATCTGTGCCTGTTCGCGCATATGGGCCATGGCTAATGGTTCACCAGCTTTAATATAAGTACCCAGTCCCACAACCTTAGTTAAGCCTAAACCGTGATCAATTTGATCGGTAGTTAAGCGGCGTCCTGCCCCGACACTGACCATAGCCATACCAATAGCACGGGTGTCTATTTCAGTGATATAACCGCTTTGTTTAGCCATAATGGGGGCATTAATCGGCATATCTGCAAAAACTGACTTGGTTAAAATATCACCTTTGGTCCCTTGAGCTTGGCACATTTTGGCAAATACGTCTGCTGCAGCACCGGAGTTTAAGGCTTGCTCTGCCTTGGTATAGCCTTGCTCATAGCTATCTACTAAACCACCTATATGTAACATATGAGCAGCCAGCTGCAATGTTAGATCAACTAAGCGAGAATCGGCCTCAGTGGGGTTAAGCATACAGTCTATACATTCCTGCACCTCAACGGTATTACCCACACTATGCCCAAGCACTTGGTTCATATCAGTTATTAAGCAATGGGTTGGAACACCTGCACCACTGGCTACTTGGGCTATGGATAATGCTAATTCATTTGCCATAGCGTCATCCTTGGCAAAAGCCCCACTACCCGTTTTAACGTCCATGACTAGACCATCCAGACCGGCAGCCAACTTTTTGGACAGGATCGATGCGGTAATTAAATCAATGGATTCTACCGTTGCGGTCACATCACGGGTAGCATAGAAACGTCTATCTGCTGGCGCTAAGTCATCTGTCTGCCCAATAATGGCACAGCCAACTTGTTTAACTATGCGCTTAAAGTCGGCTTCTTGTGGATAAGGATCAAAGCCATTTAAGCTTTCAAGCTTATCTAAGGTGCCGCCAGTATGGCCAAGGCCGCGACCAGAAATCATAGGCACATAACCACCACAGGCAGCCACCACAGGAGCTAGAATCAAACTAATTTTGTCACCAACACCACCCGTTGAATGCTTAT
>DNNY01000151.1 GCA_003497765.1 Oceanospirillaceae bacterium | reverse complement strand
CTTTTTAGGCTTATATCAGGGGCTTGTCGGGCCGCTGTGGTAGAGTTATCCGCTGTATTTGTGCCCTTAAATACCTCCTCAATTGGGAGTGGTTGGACAGTAATATGATCGTCCAAGGCTGCCAATGTAGGGGCTAACTCCCCACTTTTATTGCTCAGCATTAGCAAATTACCCAAGCCCGATTGCGCTATACCTTTCACCTCACCCAAGCCCAGATACTGACAACAAGCAGCCCGTGTTAAAGCCACATAAAGCTTGCGAATTTCTTCTGCTTGATGGGCTTTTTTGACGGCAGTCATAATGTCATCACTGGCCGTTAAGGCGACATTTTTTTGGTGCTTGTCCGTGTGATAAATCAACGGAATATCAGTTTCTTTAGGTGCCCGCGTCAAACAAATAAAGGGCAAAAATACCACTGGGTATTCCAAGCCTTTGGATTTATGAATAGTGACTACCTGAACCAGATTACTATCACTCTCTAAGCGTTGTTGTTGCTTAATATCTTGCTGATCTGGGTTATCTAATAGGGTCTCAAAATGACGTACTAGACTATGTTCACCATCCAGTTGCACAGCCGCTTGTTGTAATAGTTCTGCCAAATGTAGTAGGTCTGTCAGCAGGCGCTCACCAGTGGCCATAGATCTAATTCTACTAGCGGCCTGACTATCAAAAATAACTTGATAAACCATGGCCAAAACACCTTTAGTGCGCCATATTTGATGATAAGTATAGAATCTATTAAGCTGCTGTTCCCAAGCTAACTCATCAGTCTGCAAATGATCAAGGCTGACAACATCTAACCCCAATAATCGCGTTGCCAAAGCCATACTTAACAAGCGGTCATCATCTGGGTTGGCTACTGCCCGCAACAATATTAGTAAGTCCTCAGCCATAGGGCTGGTATATACACTACTAGCATCAGACAAATAAACACTCGCAATATGCCGTTGGGCAAGAGCAGAACGCACAGCTTGGGCCTGCTTTTGGTTAGCCACCAAAATAGCCAGATCCTTAGGTTGCAAAGTCTGCTGCTCTTCTCCTCGCTGCAATAGCGCCTGATCAACTGCGGCCAAATTTAATAAATGAGCTATTTTATTCGCCGTGGCATCACTTTGAATACTAATATAATCCTTGTCTGCCAGTGCCTTGCCCCCTTCTTCAGCGGACGCTAACCAAGCTGTTTGGGGCGCATGTAATTGTCCCTGCAAATACAGTTGATAGGGTTTATCAGCACCTGCCGCCACGGGGACAAAAGGTAATGGATTGTGCTGGGTCTGACGAAAACGAAACGCCCCTTCGGCATGGCTATCACCATAGGCAAATAAGCCATTTACCGCCCTTAATAAGTTACTGTCCGAACGGTAGTTATGGGTGAGGGTATAATGATGTCCAAAGGTATGATTGCGCGCCTGCAAATAGGTATAAATATCCCCACCGCGAAAAGCATAAATAGCTTGTTTAGGGTCCCCTATCATAATAAAGCCGCCCTTAGGGCAACCTTCACGGATTTGATAAATATCCTTAAAAATAGCGTATTGCACCGGATCCGTATCTTGAAACTCATCCACTAGGGCAACAGGAAAGCGTTGCCGAATTGCCTCCGCCAATTGCTTACCACTTGGTCCAGATAAAGCCTGTTGTAACCTTAACAATAAGTCATCGTTACTTAGCAAGCCCTGCTGCTGTTTACTAGTGGTTAAGCGTTGCTGCAGCCAATGGGCAGCGTAGGTCAAAATTGTCGCATCTGGATTGGGTAAATAGTCAGCTAATGCGAGCACTTCGGCCACACATTTTGCCGGAGCAAAATTTAGGTCAAGTGAGTCTGGCTGCTGCCAAATAGACGTATCCAATAAGGCTAATTTTTTTAGGCTGGCTGAAGATTTAAGAGTATCTTCATCCGACTGAATATAGTTGTCTAAATGGGTAAAAGCACCCGCCTCATGGTTACTTCGTAATTTGTTAAGATGCAATAAGCCATCCGCTCTGGCATCAGCAAAAAATTGTTTGAGGGCGGGCAAATGTTTTCTTAATGCGGCTTTTAGATCGGCCACCATAGCCTGCTTTTGGGCTTGCTGTTCTTGTATATAAACAGCCAAATCCCTTACCGGCTCTGGTAGGCTTGTGACATGGGGCAATAATCTTACAACTTCCGGCAACAATGCCGCTGGGCTTGTAAAGCGCTGCATCATATAAGCTAACGCATCGCGGTTCATACCAAGCACATTAAGTCGCCAAAAATCTTCACTAATTTCTTTGAGTAATTCCGTTTCAGATTCCAGCAACTGCTGCTCAAAAGCGCCACCATAATAAAGTGAGAACTCACTTAGTAAGCGATAACACCAAGCGTGTATGGTGGAAATAGCAGCTTCATCCATAGCTTCAGCAGCCATTTCCAGACGTTTAGCCGCACCCGCCTGCTGAGCAGGCTCGGTATAAGCAGCGCAAAGCTCCGCAAGCAGTGGATCAACGGCCAAAGGGTTATCAATTAGCCCTGCCTCAGCTTCGATACAACTGCGCAAATAGGCCGCTGCTTCGACTAAACGCTGCCGAATACGATCTCTTAATTCCTGCGTGGCTGCCTTAGTAAAGGTCACCACCAATATATTATGGGGTAGCAAAGGCTCCCCTAAAGCTGAGCCACCACCATGATTTAAGATCAGCCTTAAATATAGCATGGCTAAAGTATAGGTCTTACCCGTACCGGCACTGGCTTCAATCAAAGCATGACCCTTAAGGGGCAAGCTTAAGGGTGCCAGTACTTGGCTACCCTGTATCATGACATCACCTCCACGCCATCACGTAAAGGTGTATATACCAAGTTGGCTAACGCCCGACAACGGTCCAAATCCATATCCAGCAAATGGGGAAAGTGGCGTGATAGGTAGTGCCCCGAATATTCCAAATCTTTGTCAAAAGTACTTGCCAGCACTGTGTCTGTGGCGTCCTTTTCAGCAATCAGTTTTATGCCTAACTGCAAGCTTAATGGCAGGGGCTCATGCATGGCCATATGCCATACGGTCAATATATTGGCAAAATAGGTTTCTGCTTGGTCAATGGCCATAGGGGGCAAGCATAATTGTCCTTGTGGCGTTAACAGATAACTAGTGACACGCATTTGGCTATATAAATGCGCCCCCAAATGCTCTACCCAAGCAGCACATAGATTGCGCCATCTTATATCCCTGGTATTAGCTTTTTCCAATGCCTTACTAGCTTGCACTATAACCTGCTGACCTGTCTTACTATGCTGATCTAGTTGCAAATGCCCTAAGTTGATCTCCACTGGAATCGCATGCTCTTGCCCTGCTTTATCTTGCAAACTATGCACTGCTGTATAGGTGACAGGCACAATCTGACCATGGCACTGTTGGTGTAATTGTTGCCAAACCTCGTATATTTCTAACAAGCTATCAAAATAAGCGCCGGCCTGAATCTGCCCAGCCGTGCCAGCTAACAAAGTTCCATCACGCTGCCAGGTATCCATCTGCTCCTGCATTTGTTGGCTGGTGGTGGCTAAGGACTGCTGCTTATCCCTATAGTTATGGACATGGGTTTTAAGTACTTCACTATGCAGATACCAGTTTTGCAGACCATCTAGGGTAAAACTCTCAGTGCTTGGGATATCGCCCATGGTTTGTGGTTGAGGCACTAACAAACGTTGTTGATATAGACTATCTATAGGTGACTTTAATAGATTTACTAAATCAGCACCGCTAACAGGCCGTTCAGGTAACCATGGTGGCAATTGTGCCGTCTCAGTTGGCAAAGCATTGCCTTTAGCACTCGCCCATTCCCGCGCATAAGTAAAAAGCGGCTTATCATCGGCAAAATACTTATCACTAAAGGGCTGCAAAGGATATTGAGTAGTAAGTTCTTGTAACCAGTCTTTGGCAGGCCAAGCTTTCGCAATATAGTCACGCAATTGGGCTACTAATACCGATGGTGGCTGTTCCGTATCATCTTTGATACTGCGCCCATGCCAGCTAATTACTAACTTATCGCGGGCGGACAACAAAGCTTCAAGAAACAGATAGCGGTCATCATCACGACGGGAACGATCACCCGGGCGATAGTTATAGCCAATCAAATCAAAATCATTAAAACTGCGCTTGCGAGGATAGGCATCATCGTTCATACCCAATAGCCAGATCTGCTTAAATGGTACTGCCCGCATAGGCATTAACGTGGCAAAATTAATAGCTCCGGTAATAAACCGGCTACTTAAGCTAGGGCTGTCCAGTTGTTCCAGCAAGGCACTTTGCACAAGTTCAATAGCAATGGGCTCATCTGCCATGGCGGCTTGCGTAACCACCTCCTGCCAGTGCTGAAGATACTCACTAATACGTTTATAGAGGCGCTCAACCTCTTCCGCATCAAGTACAAAGAAGTCTTGCCAGAGGGCTAGTAAAGCTTCTACCCACTGACTAGCGGTTTGGGTTTGCTGAAGATTTTGACGCCATTGCTCCAAACTATTTACAAAGCGGCTTAGGCTGCCTAATAGCTCCGCCCCCAAGCCACTCACCTCTGGACAGGCCGCGACGGCTTGCCAACTGCCTAAGCTATCTGTGGCAAAGCCCAATAATAAACGATCAATGCCTGCCTGCCAGGTATTATGACCATCCAAGGTTGGTAAGGCCTGTTGCTGGCGATGGTCAGCCGTTAACGCCCAGCGAATATTGGCTTTTTCGACCCAGACTTTAATTTGCTGTAAATCTGTTTCTTGGATACCAAAACGCTCTCGACACGCTGGCACTTCCAATAAACTTAAACCCTGCACTGAGGTCATACGGGATTGAGTTAGTCCCAACAAGGTTTCAAAGGCCCCTAAAATAGGGTTTGCAAAACGCTGGCCTGTATCGGCTATATGATAGGGTAAAAAACGGCTATCTCTATCGCCTTGCTGAGCATGACTGCGGTAACGCCCAAATACGGCCTCAATATGGGGTGCATAGGTGCTTATATCTGGCACCATCACCAAAATATCACGGGTCTCTAGGGCCACACTATCACCCTGTTGGTGGCGATCAAAATCATTTAATAGCTTGTCATGGAGAATTTCAATTTCACGCTGGATACTATGGGCACTGATAAATTCAAGACTGTGATCATCTGCCTCAAGCGATGTCTCAGTTTGTTCCAGCTGGGCGCGTTCCTGAGCCGAGCGAAGCTGTAAGATATCATCCTGAATTCTGGCCAGCAGACTGCCGCCATTAGCCGTTGCTGGCGAGCTAAATATATCGACCTTGCCCATGGGCAAATTAGCAAAATAGTCTTGGTATTGATTAGGCTGGTCCCATTCATCGAATAGGTGTAAAAAGTCACGCCCCTGCTTACCCCATGAAGCTAATAAGGGATTACCATAAACATGCAAATGGTCATCACTAAACTGGCGATGATCTTGGCGCTTGGTTTGGCGTTTATATTCTTTGCGTAATAGCTCCCTGCCTTCCACCATATCGCCCCAGTAATGCTGACTAGGGTTCATCACAAACAGGAGTACTTGGGTAAACGGGGCAATGGCGCGCAGCACTTCTAAGCTGCTATTTGGCAAACTCGACATACCAAATACCACTACCCGTCTGGGTAAACCTATGGGCCTGTCCTTAGTATTGGCGCAAGCTTGCAAAAAGCGTTCATGCAAGGCCGTTCGGCTAACTTGTGACCAGCCCTCAGCGGAGGTTTGGGTTGTTATATCAGCACATAGAGCGCGCCATATTACCGGCTGCCACTCTTGTCCTGTGGGTATGGCTTCACGCTGACCATTATGGTCGCATATCAAGTCGTAACCTTGCTCCCATAGGCCTAACCAATCGGGGCGAAAAACTTGATATTGATCATATAAGTCAGCCAGTTGGCGCGCCAATTGTAAACGATCTATAGGTTGGGAATCGGCTTGGACATAAGTCGACAATATAGGCGCTAATTGATCCAGATTCCAAGTGGCTAATAAGCGATATAAACGCCAGGTCAGGGCCTGCTTATCATATACGGAACGGCTTGATAAACCGGGTAACAGAGCACAATAACTGTGCCAGACAAATTGCCCTGGTAACATGGTGTTAATGGCCGCTGCCACACCACAGCCACCGTCGGCTTCATCGCGCGCCAAGGTTTGCTTTAACCATTGCGCAATACCATTACTCTGGGCGAGTAATAAGTCTTCTTCCAAAGGGCCTAAAGGATAGCGTTTTAGCCATTGGACATAGGTAGTACAAAGGTCTTCCATGCGATTACCTTGCACTACCATAAACCCTAGTGGCCAATTAGCCATGGAAGACATTAGCGTTCCTTTTATATTCTTTCATACAACAACTGTAGCATGAGCTAGGGTCGGCTAAAAGCGCTTCGGAGTGGTTTTTTTGTGTGCCACCTTGCCCCCATATTGGTGACTGTTTTATAGCCACCCAGTCCTCTATCAGAGCTGCCCTTTTTTGCTCAAAATCAAACCCAATTAGGTGCCACAGAAGGTGCTTACTATCTTTTCCTCTGGCTTGGGAGCCAAAGCTAAATGTTGCCATTCGGGACGATAAGTAAAAGGCTCACTAATAACCTCTAATAAGTCATTAATCTGAGTCAGATCATCCTGATAGGCTGCCTTTAGGGCCGCGTCCAAAAGATGATTACGGGGTATAAAAATAGGATTATGCTGGGCCATTATGGCCAAGGCCTGTTCTGGCCCCGTTT
>DNNY01000026.1 GCA_003497765.1 Oceanospirillaceae bacterium | reverse complement strand
CTAGCGTATTCTTGCAGCAAATTATCAAGTGTGGCCGCTGGCAATTGCTGCCATGGAATAATCATCGGCTTACCAATTTTGAGACATTAGTTCGTTATGACGTGCCCAGCAAAGTTGCATAATGCGCACTTGGTCCTCAGCTTGGGTCAAATCAAGACCTAATTCAAAGCCTAAATCTTGCAAATCCTCACGCCAATAATCACCACATACTTCTGCAATATCAGCCCCTTGGTCACTCCACTCAAATGCCGGATACATGTCAATGGCATCAGCAATTAACATAAAGCTATTGACCGGTGTAAAATCAGCATGACAGATGACCCATTGCCCATCTAGGTCATCATTCATTTCCAACATAATGTCTTTAATTGAATGTCCTTGGGATAAAATGATATCGAGATCCAGATGATCACTATAGCAAAGTTCACTCGGCCAATCGTCAGCGGGCAATATCAAACTACTTTTGATGCTGCCATCAGGAAGACTCCAAGCGCAGGCTATTGGATAGTGAGGCGCCTCAGAGCTGGACTCTATAGCCAGGAAAGTAGCACAATCCATAAACCAATTTCCTTTAATACAAGTTTATTGTTTCGCAATCAGGTCAGTGTATGGCATAAGATTTTAGAGTCAAGTTTTATGACACTGAATGACTGCCATTAACATGCGGCAGCAGCAACACAAGTTCCACTCACAGTATAACTAAGCTGCCCTGCAGCATTAAAACTAGGCGTTAGAATATAAGTGAATCCCCCTGCCGAACTTGTGCCTGTACCTGTAATAATTGCCTTGGTTAAACTAATTGTAACCTGAGCAGTATTTGCTGTTGCCACTGGTGCTTGTAAAGCTAGATCAGGGTAACTATCACAGGCGGTTAAATTTTGCCCCGCCGCCATTAAGCAGGCTGCCTGTGAAATCCTAACTGCCTGAGTGTGCTGGACCACTTCCAGAAACCGAGTTTGCTGCAAATATTTTTGATAAGTTGGTACCGCAAAAGCGGCTAGGATACCTATTAAGGCAACGACTAGCAAAAGCTCCAAGAGGCTAAAGCCGGTGATAAAATTTCTCGGTTTAAAAAAAACGATTCTGGTCGGATTAATCCTTAATCCCATTGTTGCAATCAGCATGACAACCTCCTGTTGTCTGTTTATAAATCCTCTTGGCTCGGGCTTAAAATACCTGTAGAAACATCATTTTCTTGATCATCACCAGCAATAGCGTACTCTTCCTGAGCCCACGCACCTAAGTCAATTTGTTGGCAAACTTCGCTGCAAAATGGTCGAAATGCATTATCACTCTTCCATACCACCTTCCTCTGGCATCGTGGACATGGATATTCAAGCATTAAAGTCTTCCGCTAGGGTTTTTAAGTGTTGATGCAGCTGGTCAACCTTGTTGTGTAAAGAGATCAAATCCCGCGTATTATCCAAGATAATATCGGCCTTAGACAAGCGTTTATTGCGAGACATTTGTGCTGCCATAATAGCTTCAACTTCTGCCAAATTAGTGACATCACGATTAATAGCTCGCGCTAATTGTTGACTAGGATCGGCATCCACCACAATGATTTTATCAACCAGTTTATTTTGTTCCGTTTCCAACAACAAAGGTGATACTAAAAGCCCGTATGGTGAATTGATTTGCGCTAGCTGCGTTTTAATACTAGAGCCAATTAAAGGATGAAGAAGTTTTTCCAGCCAAGTTTTGGCTTGTTTATCTGAAAAAATGATCTGGCGGAGTTTATCACGTTTTAGCCGACCGTCTTGGTCTAACAAATGATAACCAAAATGTTGGGCAATACTCGCCAGTGCATCGGTACCAGGTTCCACAACCTCCCGTGCCACAACATCGGCATCAATTACATCCACGCCTAATTCAGCAAGTCTATCTGCAACCTGCGTTTTGCCACTGCCAATGCCACCAGTCAAACCAACAATAAAAGCCATTGAGTCTCCAATACACTTGTTACCATCGTACTATCTATGCCTATGTTAATAATAGCAAATTTTTTAACAAAGCTTTTATTATCATAACAGGCTACCCATCTGCATTAAAGGTAGATAAATAGCAATGACCAAACCACCTATTAAAGTGGCAACCAAAAGCGTAGTCAAAGGTTCGATTAATTTAGTCAAATAATTAATTAGGTCAAATAGCTGAGATTCAAGTTGCTGACTCATAAACTTAAAGGCAGACTCCAGATCACCCGTGTTTTCAGCTACCCGTAACAGAATTACCTGCGACTCTCGCCAGCCAGACCGAGCACATGCCTCAGAAAGCAGTAGACCCGAGGTTAATAATTGGTGGATATTGGCAATCTGCTTAGCTAGAGTTCTATCCCGAGCAGCCTTTTGGCATTGTTCCAGAGCCAATAGAATAGGCACCCCACTACCTTGACTGCCAGCTAATAGCTGCAACATTAAACACTCATTTTGAAGCTTACCAATCGCACCCCAAAGAGGAATAAAGTTGATTGCCCTTCGACCCCATCTAAGTCCAATTGAAGTCCTAAGCAGCAAACCAATGACAAGCATGACTGTGCCTAGTCCAAAGATTAATAGTAAACCATTTTGCTCTAACCAATTAGCAGCCCCTAACAGCCATTGCGTTGCTAATGGGAGACTACTACCGCTATTAGCAACTAGCTGCACAATATTAGGTATCAACAGAAATAAAACCAACATACACACCACTATTCCAGCAATAAGAGTAATACCTGGCATTATTAGATTACGTTTAATACGTTGGCTTATAGATATAATTTGCTGTTGCTGACGGATAATTTGACCCATGGCAGAGGCTAGATCAGCTTGCCTTTCTCCTGCGGCTAGGATGGCCACTTGATAAGTTGGCAACAGCCTTTGTTGCCCTAGCAGTTGCGAAAATTGATTACCCTGCTGTAAGCCTTGATAAAGTAGCCAAAGTTGCCAACGTAAGGTAATAGAGGGCTGACTAGGTAAGGCTAAACGCATACAGTCTAGAAGGGGTATATTAGCATTTAATAACTGTCGCCATCGCTGCAATAGTTCACAGGCAACTTTAGAAGGAACAGAATAAGGTCTCCGATGCCAAAAAGTTATTCTATAATGCTGATTTAAGCCTACACCTTGCTGAGCCAATAAACTGCGTAGATGACTCACGCCTTGGGCCTGAATTAGCCCATGTTGATGTTGCTGATCAGCATCTACACCGTACCAAAGATAACTGGCCATAGGTTACACTATGACTCGCTTAAGCTCTTGAAAACTGGTTTGGCCTACCAATACTCGGATCATCGCCTGATAACTTAAACCTTGCTCGGCATTTAACCCAGGTAAATCTCCTTGGGCAATGAGGGACCTATGGCAATCTAATACTGGCCACAATTCAAATACACCAAAGCGTCCTTTATATCCTCCATAGCAGTGTTCACAACCCACTGCTTGCGCTGGTGCAATATCTCCAAATTCACCGTTATAGTTAGCAGCTACTGCCCGCCATAAAGGTGTTTGCAACTTTGCCAGCTGTGACTCATGCAGTGGCTCCTTGCAATGCTCACATAAGCGCCTAAGAAGGCGCTGATTGATGACCAACTGCACGCAATAACTAAAGCCTTTCAGGTCAATGCCAAGACCAAAGCAACGACTAATGGCTTCAAAGGCTGTATTCGTATGCATAGATGTAAGCACTAAATGACCCGTTTGTGCAGCTTTAATAGCCATATCAGCACTTTCACCATCGCGCAGCTCGCCTAGCATAATGGCATCAGGATCTTGCCGCAGCAAGGCTCGAAGAACCTTGGCAAAAGTGACACCAATTAGCTCATTTGGTGCAACCTGATGCATGCCCGGTATTAATAACTCGACGGGATCTTCGACACTCATGATATTGCGTTGAGGTTGGAGCAGGTTCTGTAAGGCAGCATATAAGGTAATGGTTTTACCAGCTCCCGTTGGCCCCGTTACCAAGATTAAACCTTGGGGCAAATGCAGATAACTTTGTAAGGTATGCAACTGCTTTTCACTCATACCTAGTGCATCTAATAGTAAGGTCTGCTGATGACGGTGTTGAATACGCAAGACCAGCTTTTCCCCTAGATATCCCGGTAGAATACTGCAACGGATATCAAGCTGATTTTGCTCGAGGTTTATTTGAAAACTACCATCCTGAGGTTTGCGCTGTTCGCCAATATCTAAGCGAGCCAATAGCTTTACTCTAACTAGAAAAGCCTTGCCTAGAGATTGTGGCAACACAATCACTGGATGTAATAAACCATCTACTCGTTGACGTATTTGCCAGCCATGAATTCTAGGTTCAATATGCAGATCAGATGCCCGACTTCGACAAGCTAGCAACAAGCAGGCGTCTACTAACCCAGGGGCATCTTGATTATGAATATATATATCTAACATTGGCATCCTTGCCTTAGTTAATGCACTTTTTATATAGAGCCGTTAATAAGTAACTGGTTAGGCTCTTAGCAATAGGGTATGTGCTAGCTTCACAAAAATTAGTCTAGGGTTTTACCACAACTCACCATTTAATTGCCCTGCTAGGGTTACCGCATATTTATCTGTCATGCCAGCAATAAAATCCATGGTTTGGCAGAGGGCAATATAGGGAGATACATCTATTTCAGGCTGATGGGTACCCATTAAAGCCAAATACTTTTGCGCCTTAAAGGAGACTTTATCATTCTTGCAAGCCGCTACTTCAAGGGCCGCAGGCACAAAACCATCCAGTATTTTTTCTAACATAGCACTAGCACCAAGTTCAGAGCGATGGCGCTGAGGAGAGGAAAATATGCGCTGACGTGCCATTTGTTTAGCATCGCCAATAATTTGCTGCGTCGTGGGGTCAGCATAAGCAATAAGATCGCCTTCCAGTTCACCCCGCAATAAGGCTTGCTCTTGTTCAATAAAGGCTTGTGCACAAGCATTAACCAAGTAATCAATCACTTTGCCACGCAGTAAAGCCAAGCGCCTAGTGGAAAAATAGCCATCTGTTAAAGAAGTATGATCTGGATCCCCTACTTTGCCAATAATGGGGGCTAAGAGGTCTAATACATCAGCTTCATCAAGTATGCCTAGCTCCACGCCATCCTCAAGATCGATAATGGCATAGCAGATATCATCGGCCGCCTCCATAAGGTATACCAATGGATGACGACACCAATGATAATTGCCTAATTGGATTAAGCCCAAACGTTCGGCTATTTGAGCCAAAATTTCTTTATCTGATTGCAAGGCACCGTATTTGCCCTTGGATTTTGCTAAGGGGTTATTTGCTAACCAAGGGTATTTTAGAAAACTACCTAATGTAGCATAGGTCAGTCGCATACCACCTTGCAACTGATGGTATTCAAGTTGTGTAAGGGTGCGTAAGCCTTGAGCGTTACCCTCAAAACTAAGCAGATCAAGTTGCTGATCAGTGGTCAAAGCCTGCAGACCACCTTGGCTATGGAAATCAGCAAACCAGTCGCGGATTGCATTCTCACCAAAATGACCAAAGGGTGGATTGCCAATATCGTGGGCTAAACAAGCCGATTGGACAATTGCACCAACATCATAAGGTTGTATCCAAGCCGGCCAATCAGGCTGTTGCTGAATTTCTTGAGCCACCCGAATACCTAAACTGCGGCCGACACTGGAAACCTCTAAACTATGGGTTAAGCGATTATGCACGTGGTCATTATGGGATAGGGAATGCACCTGAGTTTTATGCCCAAGTCGGCGAAAAGCACTAGAAAAGATTAAGCGGTCATAATCTTTATGAAAAGGCGTCCGTCCCATCTCATGATGGTCTTTATAAGGCTTACCGATACGCTGGTCATCAAGCAGGCGGTGCCACTGCATGGTGGTCATTATGGGTCTCCTTATTTGCCTTATCTTGGTTGTGCAAATTCACAATTTTATAGAAAGCCAAGTTATTGCCATATTTAAAATTTGACTGAGGCAGAAACAAAACTTGAACAACGTACTACCCCAGTCATCAAAGGTAATTACTCTATCACGATTAGCTCACTAATTCGCTCAAGAGTGGCAAAACCAATACCTTTAACCTCAAGTAATTGATCAATATTGGTAAAACCACCTAGTCGATCTCGTAAAGCCACAATGGCTTGGGCTTTAATAGTGCCAATACCTGGTAAAGCCTGCGCTATTTCTTCTACACTCGCAGTATTGATATACAAGATAATGGGGACTTTCTCAGTAATCTGAATTTGCTCCGTACTTTCTTCAGGAATGTGATTTGCACTTTTTTCAGTGCTTTGATCAGTGCTTTTTTCAGTTTTGTGCTCAGAAGTTTGGTTAGCCAAGCTAAAAGGTGACCAGATAACTGATAGGGATAGGCATAATGCCATAAAGGGTAATGCGGATTTCATAAACTTCTCCTTGTTAAACGCTGCCAAAAACGCACAGCCAGTGAGGGAACCTCCTGTTCCCACCTCTCAGTTTAGCAAAGTAAATATTTATTGCCCTGCTAATATCTCCGCTTCTATTAACCCTAGAGCTTGCATAGGGTCTTCTGCTTGGGTAATAGGACGGCCTATCACTAGATAGTCACTACCTGCTGCAATAGCTTGGGCAGGTGTCATAATGCGCTTTTGATCACCAACACTAGCAAAAGCGGGACGGATACCTGGGGTAACTAAAATAAACTCTGATCCCAGCTGTTGTTTTAACAGTTGGGCTTCTTGAGCAGAACAAACGACCCCAGCCAAACCACTATTTTGGGTCAATTTGGCTAACTCCAATACACGTTCAGCCGGTGTTTGGTTAATACCAGTTTCACGTAAGCCACGGGCATCCATACTGGTTAAAACCGTTACCGCAATCAACAGAGGTTGCTTACCCCCTGCTGTTTGCATTGCAGCAATGGTAGTCTCCATCATTTCACTGCCACCACTAGCGTGGACATTTACCATCCATACACCAAGTTTGGCTGCTGCTAATACGGCTTTGGCAACGGTGTTGGGAATATCATGAAACTTAAGATCAAGAAAGACTTCAAAGCCCAACTTATGTAGGCTTTTGATAAGTTCTGGTCCAGCAATGGTAAACAGCTCTTTGCCTACCTTAAGACGACATCTTTGTGGATCTAGGCACTGCGCCATAAACAACGCATCTTGTTGATTATCATAGTCCAAAGCGACAATGATTTTTGGATCTATTTGCAAGTTATTCTCCTCTTAGTCCATAGACCGGTTTTGTCGTATCCCATTGATGACATGTGGGGCATTGCCATTGCATGCTATTACTGGCGTAACCACACTGCTTACACTGAAAGCTTGGTTTACTTTGTTCAAGAGCCAAAGTTAAACCCTTTAACGACTGCAAAGATTGACGAGTCTGATCACTGGCTTTATGCATATGCAAGTCAATAAGGTAGTTAAAACCCCTTACTGAGGGACGTTGGTCTAATTCTTTGGTGACATAAGCCATAGCATCCGCATCTGATTGTTGGCGTAGAATTTCCGCCAAAGCCAACATCACACTAGTGGAGGGGTTTTTCGTCATACATGTCTGCAACCAGTCATGCCAGTCTTGGTGCTGACTAGTCACTGCATAACACTGTGATAAAGCGGGCAACACATAGGGTATCAGACTTGGATCTTGCTGCACTAGCTGGCGTAAAAACTGCCCCCCAAGTTCAAAATTTTCTTGTTGTATGGCCATGGTTGCTTGAATCATAGCGCAACGCGTGTTTTTTGAATTTAATTCATTGGCTTGGGCAAGAAATTCTTGGGCTTTAGCAAAGTCTTCTTGATCAAGGGCTTCTTGGGCCAGTTCACAAGCATAATGAGAGAGTCTTGGGGCTAAGTTAGGTATACTTTGTAGTTGATAGCGTTGGCCTATATGTAACGCTTTTTGCCAGTCTTTGTCACGTTGGTATATATCGAGTAAGAGAGTACCCCAAGCCTGCTTATTAAGACTAAATCCAGCCCCCTCTAATAATAACTGTTCGGCCCGATCTAGGAGCCCAGCTTTAACAAAATCATGAGCCAATTCGAGTTGAGCTTGGGCCAACTGTTGGTGGGTCAGACCAGGTCGATTAAGTAGATTTTGGTGAATATGTATGGCTTTATCAACTTCACCTTTGCGACGAAAAGCATTGCCCAAAGCTAAATGAGTTTCCAAATTGTGATTATTGACCTCTAGGGAGTCAATAAACAAATCAAGTGCTGCGTCCGTTTGGTGATTTAGAAGATAATTTAATCCACGATAATAGTGTTCGTCAGCAACACCTGGTTGTTGCAGTTGATGTTGATAGCGCCTTCCCAACCACCAGCCAATGCCAACAGCGACCACGAATAGGACTAATAATAATCCATCTATCATGGTTGTTTGGCCACTCCTCGCGCGGCCTGCATACGATTAACCTGACCTAATAGACGTCTATTTTGGCGTTTATGTTGCTGGTTTATAAAGCCATAGACTAGAGCACTCATTAATGCGCCCAAAGTGAAGCTGATAAGGATCCAAATAGCGATACTCATGGGTGGAAGTTGGTAAATAAGGACATCTAATGGCACGGGGGCACTATTACGACTACTGAATAAAATACCAATAATCAAGGCCACAATTGCCAAAATTAAAAACAATAGGGCTTTAATAAATCTCATCTATCACAATCCTCAATATCCTTAGCTAAAGTAAGCCACGTACATTTTATTTTAGTCATTTATTGACGGATTAAGTATCTACGTTGTTTGCTATCTGTCGTTTGATATCTTTGGCTACTAGCTTGAAAAACGATAACTAAATTAACCATAGTATAACTTAAAGGCTACATGAGGAACATGTAGCCTAGCTAAGGAAAGCTCAGGAGGAAATTGAGGATTAAGTTGAGTAGTATAACCAACCAAATGTTGCTAAGTAGCAACAAGCATTATAATTGGCTAATTAGCACTGGCATCAACTCCGTCGCGTAGCTCTTTACCAGGCTTAAAATGTGGTACCCGTTTTGCTTCTAACGCCACCGATTCGCCTGTTTTTGGGTTACGACCAATACGGGGGGCTCGGTGGTGTAAGCTAAAACTACCAAAACCACGTATTTCAATCCGTTTACCACCCTCTAGGGCTTCTGTCATGTGTTCTAAGATGGATTTTACTGCCAACTCCACATCACGCACTGGCAAATTGTGAAAACGATCTACCAAATGCTCTATCAGTTCAGATTTACGCATATCATGGCCTAATTATTTATCCAGTTGTTCCTTAATCAGATCACCAATGGTGGCCGGGCCTGCAGAATCAACAGACTGAGTATTCAGTTCTTTTAATTGAGCACGCTGGGTCGCTGCTTCATGACCGCGAATTGATAATGCAACACTACGTGCTTTTTTATCAATATTTGCGACATAAGCGGTAATCTGATCACCTTCATTAAAATCGGACAATGACTGCTCATTGCCTAGCTCACCACGCTTCAAAAAGCCTGCTACGCCAGCATCTAAGCTCACTGCTAAACCACCAGAAGTCACTTCGGTAATAGTTGCAGTCACCTCGCTGCCCTTTTTATTGGCATCAGCAAAGCTGTTAAATGGATCACTAACCATTTGCTTAATACCAAGAGCGACACGCTCACGATCCGTGTCAACAGATAAAATGACCGCTTCAATTTCTTCGCCTTTTTGGAAGTCTTGTAATAAGCCTTCATCACTGCGATTCCAATCGATATCAGAAATATGAACTAAGCCATCGATGCCATCCGCTAAACCGATAAACAAGCCAAAGTCAGTTTTCGAATTTAACTTGCCTGAAACTTTATCACCCTCTGCATATTGTTTGGAGAAGGCTACCCATGGGCTCTCACTACACTGTTTCATACCTAGAGATAAACGCCGCTTATCACTGTTTACATCGAGAATCATGACTTCAATTTCTTGTCCAGTGTGGACCATTTTTGAAGGGTGCTGATTACGTTTCATCCAACTCATTTCAGATGAATGCACAAGACCTTCTATGCCCTCAGCAACGCGGGCAAAACAACCATAATCGGTGACAGTAGTAACCGTAGCAGGTAATTTATCCCCAACTGCATAAGAACCAACAAAACTACTCCATGGGTCTTGTTGTAATTGTTTATGACCTAATGAAACACGTTGCTTATCTTCATCAAACTTGAGCACCTTAACATCAATTTCTTGACCAACTTTTAGCATTTCGCTGGGGTGCTTAATGCGGCACCAGGCAATATCTGTAATATGCAACAGCCCGTCCAAGCCTCCAAGATCGATAAAGGCACCATAATCAGTCAAATTCTTCACAAAACCTTTGACCACT
>DNNY01000049.1 GCA_003497765.1 Oceanospirillaceae bacterium | reverse complement strand
GATCGATAAAGGCACCATAATCAGTCAAATTCTTCACAAAACCTTTGACCACTGTACCTTCTTCCAAGTTGGATAGAACTTCTTCGCGCTGGGCTTTATTCGCTTCATCTAATAGGGCGCGACGAGAAACCACAACATTGTTGCGTTCGACATCAAGTTTGATGATTTTGAATTGTAAATCCTGGCCTTCCAGGTGAGAGGTGTCCTGTAACGGACGCGTATCAATAAGGGAACCAGGTAAGAAAGCTCGTACACCACTGAGTTCAACACTGAAACCACCTTTAACACGAGCTGTTATCACACCTGTCACAGGCTCTTCGGCATTGAGCAGCTGTTCCAACTGCTGCCAGCGCTCTAGCTGTTTGGCCCGCTCACGGGAAATCTGAGTAGAACCGAGGCCGTCTTCTACTTCTTGCAGTGCAACCTGAACATGGTCCCCAACAGCAACTTCCAGTTCGCCTTTAATATTAACAAACTGGCTACGTGGAACCACACCTTCAGATTTAAGGCCGACATTGACGGTGACAACTTCACTATCAATGCTAATTACCTCACCGGTAATTAAAGCCCCTTTTTTCATCTCTACCTGTTGTAAGCTTTCTTCAAACAGGTCAGCAAAACTTTCGCCCATGCTCAAACTCTTTTGGATACTCTAGCTGCGCATGGCCGATATAGCGGCATCCCCAACACTGGCGAGCACCTCTATCCAATGGTTAATAAAAAGCAGACCGTATAATCACAGCCCCCTATTTCGTATCAAAGTCATCACCTTTTGCTCTACTTCAGTAATACTCAAATGGGTACAATCGAGCAATTCTGCATCGTCAGCAGGCCTTAGCGGCGCGACTGTGCGACTCTCATCTCGGTGGTCACGCTGCTTAATATCAACTAAGATATCTGCGAGACTAGCATCCAATCCCTTGCTTTTCAACTGTTTATAGCGTCTGTCGGCACGTTCTTCGGCGCTTGCGGTCAAAAAAATCTTAATTATTGCCTGCGGAAACACCACCGTACCCATATCCCGACCATCAGCAACAAGGCCAGGAGCCTCAGCAAAAGCTCGCTGTCGGCTTTCTAAAGCACGCCTAACCAAGGTCAAACTAGCTACGCGAGAAGCATTCATACCTACTGCCTCAGTTCGAATAGCCAAACTAACATCTTCACCTTCAAGCAAGACCTTATCTGAATCATCAGACGGCAGAAATTGTACATCCAAATGAGCGGCTATATCAGCTAGAGCACGTTCGTTTTCCATACCCACACCGTGATGTTCTGCTGCCAAAGCAACCAAACGATATAAAGCACCACTATCAAGTAAATGGTAGCCCATGCGTTGCGCTAGACGTTTGCATAGAGTTCCTTTACCAGAACCACTGGGTCCATCGATGGCAATAACCGGGGGTATGCTCACGGTCATTATTCCTCTAATTCAGTAACTTGCATCCCGACCTTGTCAGCAAGACTAACAAAACCAGGAAATGATGTACCAACATGAGCACAATCTAACACTTTAATTGGTGCCGCAGCACGCAAACCAGCAACAGTAAACGACATAGCGATACGATGATCATGGTGGGTTACAATTTCACCACCACCAAACACAGCATCCTCACCACCTTTACCAACAATAACGGCACCATCTGGGGTACCAGTAATATCAATACCCAGAATTTGTAAACCATCTACCATGGCTTGAATACGATCACTTTCTTTGACCCGCAACTCTTCCGCACCGGTAACGGTGGTGGTACCTTCTGCACAAGCAGCAGCGACCATCAAGGCAGGAAATTCATCGATACCCAAGGCAACCTGTTCTTCAGGCACATTAATTCCCTGTAAAGGCGCATAACGAATGTGTAAATCAGCCACTGGCTCGCCACTCACATCGCGAGTGTTAAGAACCTGTAAATCAGCCCCCATTAAACGCAGAATATTGATTACGCCAACACGGGTTGGATTCATGCCGACATGCTCTATTACTAAGTCAGACCCGGGGGTAATGGCAGCAGCAACCAAGAAGAATGTCGCGGAAGAAATATCCGATGGCACATCGATATCACCGGCTTGTAATTTACCACCACCAACTAAACTACGACTAGGGCCATCACTCTTTACGTCATAGCCAAAGCCTTGCAGCATGCGCTCTGTATGATCTCGAGTAGGCGCTGGCTCAGTAACACGGGTTTCCCCTGCAGCATACAAACCTGCCAATAATACACATGACTTCACCTGGGCACTGGCCATAGGCAAGTTATAGTCAATACCCTTTAACGCCTGTCCACCAGTAATTTTTAGTGGCGGTGTGCCACCCTCAGCGGTCTCAACTTTCGCCCCCATAGCTTGTAATGGCTTGGCGACCCGTAGCATTGGACGCCCATTCAGGGAAACATCACCACTGATTTCAACATCAAATTTCTGTCCCGCTAATAAGCCTGACAGCAAACGTATGGTAGTACCTGAATTACCTACGTATAAAGGACCTGGGGGCGCTTGCAAGCCATGCAGTCCCACACCATGCACTGTCACTTTGCCATCAACAGGGCCCTCTATAACTACCCCCATATCACGAAAAGCTTGCAAGGTAGCTAAGGCATCTTCGCCCTCAAGAAAACCTTTAATATGGGTAGTGCCCTCGGCTAATGCCCCCAGCATAATAGAGCGATGTGATATAGACTTATCACCGGGTACGCGAATACGCCCCTGCACCTGACCGCCAGGTTGTACGTCAAAATGTGTTTTGGTGTTCATAGTTCCAGTGTAGGCTGTGCCTGCTAATAATTTTTCGAAATGATGTCTTGCTACCCGTGCGCGCGTCATAATACCCAACATAGTATTACTATCACCGTCAGCAATCGCCTGTCGCATCAGCTGCAGACCATCAGTAAATTGATCTAAGGTTTTTAGGCAGGCATCACGATTAGTCACCAATACATCATGCCACATGGTAGGGTCACTACCAGAAACGCGGGTGAAATCACGGAAGCCGCCGGCGGCATAACGAAAAATATCTTTATTTTCCGCATCAGAAGCTAAGGTATCTACCAGAGAAAAAGCCAAAATATGGGGCAAATGGCTAGTCGCCGCCAAGACCGTATCATGGCGAGCTACATCCATGGTCAGGATGTCACTGCCTACACTCCGCCATAATTCTGCTAAGACATCCAGAGCTTGGGGGCTACTTTCAGGTAACGGTGTAATGATATATTTGTGATCAACAAATAAATCTCGTTGCACAGCACCAATGCCACTGCGCTCTGAACCGGCAATGGGATGTCCAGGTATAAATCCAGCTGGAGGTTGACCAAATACCTTATAGGCCGTGTCAACGATATGGCCTTTGACACTCCCCACATCAGTCAAAATAGTATTGGAGCCAAGATAGGGTGCGATTTGCTCAATCAGCTCAGCAATAGCTTTGACAGGCACCGCCAACACTACCATATCAGCATCTCGAACCGCTTCTGGCAAATCACTAACAGCAGTATCAATAATGCCTTGTTCGACAGCCTGAGCCATACTCTGTTGGTCAGCGTCAAAACCCCAAACCTGGTGTTTATCCAGATCACGTAAAGCAGCCGCCAAAGAACCACCAATTAGCCCCAAGCCTACAATTAATACTTTTTCACTAGTAAATATCATAGTCTACTACAACACTGCCTGGGGATAGGATCCTAGGATACGCAATTCGGCTACTTCACTTTCTAAATCAGCTAATACGCCTTGCACATTAGCGTCATCAACATGACCTTCAAAGTCGATATAGAAAACATAACCCCACAAGCCAGCACCAGAGGGTCGAGATTCAATACTGGTCATACTTACATTATGGCGCTGAAAAGGCTCCAAGATATGATAAAGGGCACCGGATTTATTGCGCGCCATCACCAAAATAGAGGTTTTATCTTGCCCACTAACAGGCACGCTATTATGACCAATAATTAAAAAGCGCGTAGTATTATCTGGCTGATCCTCAATATTGGCATGAGCAATTTCTAAGCCATATAAATCGGCCGCTAGGGCACCAGCTATGGCAGCAACTGATCCATCGTCTTCAACTGCTTGGGCCACGCGACGGGCTGCCTCAGCATTACTATTTACTTCTATGCGCTCAACCTTGGATAAATGTGTGTCTAACCATGTTCTACATTGCGCTAATGACTGTTGATGAGAGTAAATGCGCTTGATTTGCCCTAAATCAGTATCGGCCTTGATCAACAAATTCTGATGCACACGCATTTCTACTTCACCGCAAATCACCAAATTAGATTGCCGGAAACTATCCAAGGTATGGTTTACCATACCCTCGGAAGAATTTTCAATCGGAACCACACCATAGTGTGCTGTTTTGGCCTCTACTTCGCGGAATACTTCATCTATTGAGCCCATAGGTAAAGTATTAACGGAATGACCAAAGTGCTTAAGGGCAGCAGACTGGGTAAAGGTACCTTCAGGACCTAAAAAAGCAACCTGCATGGTTTTTTCATGAGCCAAACAGGCTGACATAAGTTCACGGAATAAGCGTGCCATCTCCTCGTTACCTAAAGGGCCTTGATTGCGCTCCATCACCCGACGCAATACCTGTGCTTCGCGCTCTGGGCGATAAAACACAGCATCCTCAACACCTTGGTAGTTTTGCTTTACCTCTGCCACGCGTTGGGCACAAACCGCACGCTGATTGATCAAACTTTGAATTTCCTGATCAATGCGATCAATTTCATCTCGCAACAAGCCTAGTTGTTGTTCTTGGCTCTTATCTGACTTCGACATACTAACTCCAGTGCCGTTGCTCAAAATCCTGCATAAAACCAATCAAAGCTTCAACAGATTCCATAGGCACCGCGTTGTAGATACTGGCACGCATACCACCTACACTTCGATGACCTTTAAGGTTAAGCAGATTATTGGCTTCTGCTGCTTGCAAAAACACATTATTCAAACTATCGTCAGCCAGGGTGAAAGTGACATTCATAATAGAGCGATTGGCTTTATTCACCTTGTTAACGAACAGGTCACTACTATCAATGGCAGCATATAGAGCAGCTGCTTTAGCATGATTGTTGGCGCCTATTTTTGCCAAGCCACCTTGCTCTAGTAACCATTCAAATACCAGTGCTGCTAAATACCAAGAAAAAGTTGGCGGGGTATTTAGCATGGAGTCGTTTTGCCATTGCTGCTGGTAATTAAATATCCCTGGCGTATCAAATCGCGCCTTACCCAACAAGTCTTCTCGCACAATAACTAAGGTAATACCAGCAGGACCAATATTCTTTTGCGCACCTGCATAGATCATGGCAAAGCGGCTAACATCAATGGGTTCAGACAAAATAACCGAAGACATATCGGCAATCAGGGGCACATCACCCGTGTCGGGAATATAGTCAAAAGCCAGCCCACCAATGGTTTCGTTGGGGCAATAATGCACATAAGCACTATTGGGGTCGAGCTTAAGTTCAGCTTGCTGCGGCACCTGCAAATAGTCTTGCTGTTGCGAAGAACCGATAACATTGGCTTTACCATAAGGCGCCATGGCTTTGATGGCCTTACTAGACCAAATACCTGTATCAATATAATCAGCTTGAGTTTTGTCAGCCAATAAGTTTAATGGCAACAAAGAAAACTGAGCGGTGGCACCACCCTGCATAAAGATGACTTTATAATTGTCAGGAATTCGCATTAGTTGGCGCAAATTCGCTTCCGCCTGAGTTACTAGGTCCATAAAGGATTGGTGCCGATGGCTCATTTCCATTACCGACACACCACGGTTCTGCCAATTCAGCATCTCCTCTTGGGCACGTTGTAAAACACTTTGGGGCAGTGCCGCTGGGCCAGCACAGAAATTATGTGCACGCTT
>DNNY01000023.1:4499-4651 GCA_003497765.1 Oceanospirillaceae bacterium | reverse complement strand
TTCAACTTCAATTGTGAAGTCCACGTGCCCGGGGGTATCAATGATATTGATGCGGTGATCATCGAACTGCTGGTTCATACCTTTCCAGAAACAAGTAGTAGCAGCGGAAGTAATAGTAATACCCCGCTCCTGTTCCTGTTCCATCCAGTCCA
>DNNY01000023.1:0-4282 GCA_003497765.1 Oceanospirillaceae bacterium | reverse complement strand
TTGTTATTCCTCTTTCTTGTTCCTGTTCCATCCAGTCCATGGTGGCAGCACCATCGTGCACTTCACCAATTTTGTGAGACAGGCCAGTGTAAAACAGAATACGTTCCGTAGTCGTCGTCTTGCCCGCGTCTACGTGAGCAACAATGCCGATATTACGGTAACGATTAATAGGCGTTTTACGAGCCATTTTTGCAGTCTCCGACTGGTATTAGAAGCGGAAGTGAGAGAACGCTTTGTTGGCTTCGGCCATACGGTGAACGTCTTCACGTTTCTTAACCGCGGCACCTTTGCCAGCTGCAGCATCCATAATCTCGCCAGCTAAACGCAAAGCCATAGACTTCTCGCCACGTTTGCGAGAATAGTCTACCAACCAGCGCATGGCCAGAGCAGAACGACGTGCAGGACGTACTTCAACAGGTACTTGATAGGTAGCACCACCAACACGGCGAGATTTAACCTCTACCATTGGGGCAATAGCTTCCAAAGCCTGTTCAAATGTTTCAAGGGGATCATTACTACCGCGCTCTTGGATCTTGTCCAAAGCACCGTAAACAATACGTTCAGCAACGGATTTCTTACCAGAGATCATGACATGGTTCATGAACTTGGCCAAGGTCACATTTCCGAACTTGGGATCGGGTAGAATTTCGCGTTTCGCGACAACTCTTCTTCTAGGCATGTTGGGCCTCAATTATCTTCAGGTTATGTTCAGGATCACTCACCCTTGGTGGTGACCTGCCCTTACTCTTATCGGTTCTGCGATAAGTCTAACGGCCTGCCGCTATGCGGCGAGGACTACACAGCTTACGCTGTATTTATAACAGTCTGACCAATATTGAACATATGGGCGCAGACTGTTGCAAGCATTAGGACTTAGGACGCTTAGTACCGTACTTAGAACGACCTTGTTTACGATCATTCACGCCGGAAGTGTCCAGAGAACCGCGTACGGTGTGGTAACGAACACCTGGCAAGTCTTTTACACGACCGCCACGAATTAGTACAACTGAGTGCTCCTGCAGGTTATGACCTTCACCACCAATATAGGAGGTAACTTCAAAACCATTAGTTAAGCGCACACGACACACTTTACGCAGAGCAGAGTTAGGCTTTTTAGGGGTGGTTGTATAAACACGAGTACACACGCCACGACGTTGAGGACAGGCTTGTAGGGCCGGTACGTCACTCTTGTCCGCTTTGCGCTTACGGGGCTTACGAACCAACTGGTTAACTGTTGCCATTAAGCAAACTCCACATTTTAGTTAGACTCAACCAAAGCAACCCATTTGCTTTAGCCGTCATAGCCAGAAAGTGAACAGGAATATATACTCCTGCCAATTTCGGGCGGTGAATTATATGCTTTTCAGGACAGATGGGTCAAGGGTTAGGGCAAATAAATAGCCTATATTTCTGGCTTGCAGGCCAACTAAGATAGGCCTACAAAAACTCCCAATAAGTGCCTAAGCCCCACATCATGATGACAATTAGTATGAGCGTACATATATGGAAAAACAATGCCGAGAGAATGTTCTGTTGGGCTGCCGTTTGCACCATAGGTGGTGTTAATTGCACACCAAAGCTAGTACGCATAAATCTTGCCCGTCTAACTATTTCATAAACAAGTAAACAAGCTGAGCTAGTGATTATAAGACCCAAAGTAATATTTATACCAGTAGGTAAAGCCCATGCTGCCATTAACACTACAGTGGTATAGATAAGTGGTTGGTGAACAACATAGCTAGCAAAGATCGCATTATTTAAATAATGCAACCAACGACTTGGCTGATTAAGGAGCACCGCTGCCCAGGCAAAAAGAAACAAACACCATGCCCAACTATGCAACGCTTGTAGCAAGGTCATCAAACTACTTGCCAAGGTCACAGCTGGATAACCCTCTAATACCCAACCTCCTTCAATTAAATTGGGCATATCAGTCCAGCTATGTCGTTGGCTATAGCACCAGACAAGTATAGGTAACAGTAAACTAATGGGCCAACGCAGGCTTGCTAATGCGGCAAAGTAATCATCTGGTATACATAACAAAATATAGCCAAAAGCAAAATACAGTAGATAACGCGGAAACTCCCACCACATACCTACTTCACCTGCCACCCAAGGTTTAAAGAGTATGCCGTTTAAGCACAAAATGCATGCTGGGAATAGTATCAGACCAATACCAAAAGGCATCTGTAACAGGCGTTTAGTGGCATTAAGCAAGCCATTCTGTGGATCTTTCCTTAGCCATATAAACAGTGGTAACAAGACAACAGAATAAATTAATAAATTATATACAAACCAAAGATGCCCATAGGGCATGGCTTCTATACCGGGGAAGATGGTAAAAAACTTAAGAGTGGTTTCTAGAGGTTGAAATAACCCAAACTGCAATACAAAAGCAACGAAAAGTAGCGGTGGTAACAAACGACTAAATCGGCCCCGCAAATAGTTTTGCCAAGAGCGACTGCGAAACGCAAAAGCCGTGCCCATACCGGAAATAACAAATAGCGCAGCCAGACGCCACTGATGCATAACATCCATCACCTGACTGGTTAGCCAATTATTTTTAATCCATGCCTGATCAGGCTGAAAGGCCACAAAGTGAAACCAAATAAGGAGGCTAAACAGGATGACCCGAAGCCAGTCAATATCATAGCGTCTGCTGAGCGTGTTTGGTATTGCCATTGGTTTTATGGCCAATAATTTGGATTTATTAGTATATTGTTATGCTATTGTGCCAGATATATTACCCAACGCTCAATATAAACCCTCAGTCACAAAAAAGCCCGAGCTGCATATGCAATCTCGGGCTGTTTAGGTTTTGGTAAAATTTAAATTACCAAAATATCACTGCGCTTTATTCGCCAGCCATTTCAGCTTGAAGTGCTTCAGTTAGCGCTGCTTGTACTTCTTCTGCACTTACAGTCGCTGTACCTTCAGCCAACATCTGCTCTTGACGCTTACGCTTGCGCTCGCTGTGATAGGCCAAGCCTGTACCAGCAGGAATCAAACGACCCACAACCACGTTTTCCTTCAAGCCACGTAGGTGGTCTTTCTTACCAGTTACTGCACCTTCGGTCAGTACGCGGGTGGTTTCCTGGAAGGAAGCCGCAGAAATAAAGGACTCAGTTGCTAGGGATGCCTTGGTAATACCAAGCAATACACGTTGTGCATGGGCTCGAATCTTATCTTCGCCATCCAGTTTTTCGTTTTCTTCCAAGAAGCGGGTGTATTCAACCTGATCACCTTTAATCAAGTTAGTATCACCAGAAGCCGTGACATCAACCTTACGTAGCATCTGACGCACAATAACTTCAACGTGCTTGTCGTTAATGCCAACACCTTGCAGACGATATACTTCTTGTACTTCAGTAGCGATATAGTTAGCCAGTGCTTCTACACCTAGAATACGCAGGATATCGTGTGGGTTGGATGGACCGTCGGCGATGACTTCACCTTTCTCGACAGTTTCACCTTCAAACACGTTCAGTACACGCCACTTAGGAATCAACTCTTCGTAAGCGTCGCTACCATCTGTGGGAGTGATTACCAAACGGTTCTTGCCTTTAGTTTCCTTACCGAAGGAAACCAAACCAGAGATTTCTGCCAGAATAGACGCATCTTTTGGCTTACGCGCTTCAAACAAGTCAGCCACACGCGGTAGACCACCGGTAATATCTTTGTTGCCCGCACTCTCTTGTGGAATACGTGCCAAAACGTCACCCACTGCCAACTTAGCACCGTCAGCAATACTTAGTAACGCACCATCTGGTAGGAGATATTGAGCCGGCATATCTGTATCGGCCATCATAATTTCCTTACCCTTGGCATCAACCAATTTCACCATTGGGCGTAGGTCTTTACCAGCCGATGGACGCTCCGCAACAGGAATCACTTCAATATTAGTCAAACCAGTGACTTCGTCAGTGTTACGGTGAATAGTAATGCCTTCTTCCAAACCTACAAACTGCACTTTACCAGCTGATTCACAGACGATTGGGTGAGTATGAGGGTCCCAAGTAGCAACCACAGCACCTGCTTCTACCTCAGCACCATCGGCTACTAAGATATTAGAACCATATGGCAACTTATAACGCTCACGTTCACGACCATGCTCATCGGTTACACCCAATTCTACAGAACGGGACGTAGCTACCATAGAGCCGTCTTTACGGGTTACTGCCTTCAGGTTATGGAGGCGAATTTCCCCGCCATTCTTAACCTCAATCTTGTCAGCTGCCGCTGCACGCGAAGCCGCACCACCAATGTGGAAGGTACGCATGGT
>DNNY01000092.1 GCA_003497765.1 Oceanospirillaceae bacterium | reverse complement strand
CTCCATAGGAGACCCAAAAAAGGGCTTGTTATGGACCCAAAAAACTCATCTTATGCTTCTGCAGGATGGTATACACCGACATTTTCAAAGCCCTGATCTCGAAGGTGTAGGGCATGTAACTGACTCATGACACCTTTAGGGCAATAGAGCAGGTATTGTTTGTCTTGAGGTAACGCTTCAAAGGCATTATTGATGTTGAAAAAAGGGATATGCAGAATCTTGGTACCTGGCAGATTTAGGGGCGCCTTGACTTGGTCATCTGGATGACGCACATCAACTAATACATCATTTTCATCAAACTTATGGTAAGCCGGCATTTGTTCTGGATTATTTGCATCAATTAAATCAGTAATAACCTGCATTTCAGCATTTTTTAGAGCTTCTTGTAGAACCATGAAATCAAAATTTGCCTCCTCGGCTTTGACTCGAGCAAGCTTTGCCTTAACCGTTGGACGATCGGAAATAACACCGCAATATTCTGGCATATTGGCGGCAAACTCATAAGCACCAATCTTGGTAGCAACATCAATAATTTCTTGTTTATCCCAGGTAATAAGAGGCCGTAATACTAAGCTATCAACGGCCTTATCAATGACGGCCAAATTTGGCAAAGTTTGGCTAGATACTTGGGCAATACTTTCACCGGTAATCATAGCCTGAGCATGTAGCCGCCTCGCCACTTGTTCAGCCGCCCTTAGCATCATGCGCTTAAGTACTACGCCCATATGAGAATGGTTCACATGTTGTAATATCTCTGCCACTACACTTTCAAATGGCACAGTAACAAATTTTACTTTGGCCGCAGAACCAAACTTTTGCCATAAGAAATAGGCTACCTGCTTAACCCCCGCTTCGTGAGCTGCACCACCGAGATTAAAGAACACAAAGTGGGTTTTGGTACCGCGCTTCATAGTTAAGTAAGAGGCAACGATAGAATCAAAACCACCAGAAATAAGTGATACCACAGGCTCCTGGGTACCTTGCGGGTAACCGCCCAGCCCCTCAATACGTCGCTCGACGATAAATAGTTGATGGTCTTTTATTTCTACACTAACAGTGACTTCTGGGTTATGTAAATCAACCTGCCCCGCACTGGTTTGGGCTAATAAACCAGCACCTAAATCACATTCCAACTGATGGGAACTAAAATCATGTTTACCAGAGCGTTTAACGCGCACAACAAAGCGCTTACCCTTAATGCGCTCACCATATACACGAATAACATGGCCTAAAATATCATCAAAGTTGGTAAGCTGATATTCATGTACTTCCAAACAATGGGAAATACCCGGTGTGCATGCTAAAGCACTGGCTATCGACTCATAATGGACATGGGCTGTATCTGGGCAAGTTATATCAATACGATCCCAAAAACTGTTGGTCTTAATCTGAGGGTCAATACGTTGCAGAATGGTTTTTAAATTCGAACGCAGGCGTTGAATAAGTCGATTGCGGACTGGGCGACTTTTAATGGTTATTTCAGGAAAAAGTTTAACAATAAATTTCATAATGACTGAACAGATTTTGTATTACAGCTTAAGCACATTATTTAAGCACAATCTAATGTCGACAATTATTCCTGATTGACCAGATAATAACAACAATTCTTGTAATATCATTCTGATTATAAAATTGTAACCTATTGTTTTTATTTAATAAATTATAATAAAGCAAATTAAGCAATGAAAGGGCGTGGGCGCCGGTTACTATCAATAGCAACAAAGGTGTATACACCTTCCGTCACTTTTACTACTTCATCACTGTGACGCCTAGCGGCCCAGACATCAACATGAATAGCAATGGAACTTTTTCCACGGCGCACTTCATAACAGAAACAACTGACATCATCTCCTACCAATACTGGTTTATGAAAAGTCATGGCATCAACGGCAACAGTAACCACTCTGCCTTTAGCAATGCGAGCCGCCAAAATAGCGCTAGCTGTATCCATATTTGACATAATCCAACCACCAAAAATATCACCATCAGGGTTGGCATCAGCTGGCATTGCAACTGTGCGTATTTCAGGCACGCGGTTAGGCATTTTCATATCAGACATGTTGTTTCCCTTTTCCCTATAGAGTTTTTCTCATGCTATAGACTTAGTTTTTTTTAATGGTAAGGTACTCAACTTGGTACATCAACTGCATTTGCCTAAAATCCTTGCAGACAAGACGATAAGAACAATAAAAGGTAATTCAATGATAGGGTTAATCTGGGGCTTGCTTGGGGCTTTATTTATTGGCGTATCCGATGGTCTTGCCAAGAAAACCACCCAAACTGTCCCCATACTCATTATTATATTGGCCATTATGGCCTTTTCTAGCCTCGCCTTAGCCATGCTTTTCGCGGTAACAGATAATTGGCCTCAATGGCATGCTTATGCATGGACCGCTTCCGCCATTTCAGGCTTATTAAATCTTATCGGTTTAGCTTTTCTATATCATGCTATTCAACGCGGACCAGTAGCTGTCGCCTCCCCTGCCAGTGGTAGCTTTTCCGTGATGCTGGTTATTATAAATGGCCTTATGGGACATCCTTTTAGCTGGGGTCATATGCTGGCAGTGATATTGGTATTTATTGGTGTGGTCATGCTCACCCAACCCGATAAAAAGCCCAACCAAGAACCTCAATATGACGCCAAATGGCTGCGCGTAACGGCTTATTATGGTCTAGCCGCTGCTACCGCTATTAGTGTGCGGTTTTATCTAGCCCAAGATGCAGGGGATATTTTAGGCCCCTTGCCATCCCTATTTTTAAATCGTCTGTTTGCCTGCTTATTCACCACCCTGATTTTAGTTTTTATGCTTATTCGTTCTGGTGTCCCAAACCTTCCTAAAGGTGGTATTTGGTGGCTAGTATTGCTACAAGCGGTGCTAGAAAGTTTAGCTTTATGGGCCTTTTTAACTGGCTCTAGTGACGGTAACCGTATTGCCGCCACTATTGGCTTTTCTGCCTATGCTGCGGTCTCAACATTGGTCGCATGGCTGCTGTTTGGAGAAAGAGTGTCGACCAAAAGTTGGTTATGGATTGGCATTATTGCCCTCGGGGTTAGTATTGCTAGTGCTGTTTAGCTTGAACTAAAGCTATTACATTAGTTGCGATATGATTTTGCTAACTTTCATAATCACAAAAGATAGCTTAAGGTTGAAAAAAACGTGTTAAATCTGAGCTTTCTACTAAAGTTATTTGCATTAAAAGGAAATAAACCACTGTAGAGGAAGCCAGAATCATGAAAGATGCGGCGTCATTAAAACTAGGACGATTATTGCAGTTAGTAAGAAGTATTGAGTCAGAACTCGATATTCAAAGTTTAAGCAAGGCAGAAAAAGTGCTTTTCACCAGCATAATTGACTTGTTCCCCGACCCACATGCAGCTGTTAGTTTAACAGAGATATTGTCCCACCCAGATGTCGAGTCCATGCCCCAAGCCACTGTTTACAGGTGTCTGCGGGAATTGCAGTTGAAAAAACTTATCCGCCATGAAGGTTCCAGAGGATCAGGTATCTACAAGCTGGCTTAGATATCTAGTTCGAAAAAGGCCTGTTTTATTCGTCTCAAAAACAACTAGATAATTTGATAAGTAAGATAAACTAACCAAGGGCGAATATGGCTATTTTTAGTGAGCTAAGGCGGCGTAAATACATCGTTATTTAGGCAAAATACCACGATTTATTTCATGCACCTAAGCTGTTTAAGAAATATGTCAAAAGTTAATCTGCTGGTTACAATAAATTTATGCCCTACTAGCCACTAAGTCTCGTTGCTCTATAGAACGTTCATCAACAAGTAAATGAACTATGGCTGATAGAGCCCCAACACCTACACCCACCCACCAAACCATGGTGTAATTGCCGTATAGGTCATACATAAACCCAC
>DNNY01000079.1:2846-11251 GCA_003497765.1 Oceanospirillaceae bacterium | reverse complement strand
AAAAGATATTGTCCTTGATCACAACTTTTGTAGCCAGTTAACCAGCCGCCCCAAGCATATAGCTACCCTCTATAGCCCAGCATCGGGAGTAGAAATGCAATGTCTGACCACTGAACCAGGCATACAGGTATATACTGGGGCCAAGATTAACACCCAAAGCCCCGGACTTATGGGCAAAGCTATGGGTGCATATGCTGGTATTGCCTTGGAACCTCAATTATGGCCTGATGCTAATCATCACCCTCATTTTCCTAATCCAGTATTATTAGCTGGTGAAACTTATTATCAAAAAACGCAATATGTCTTTGCAAAGGTAGATTAAATAATGAACAACCTATTTCTTATTGAAAAAAATTTGATTGGTGGCCAATGGGTTGATGCTCAGAGTGGCGCAACCTTGGCGGTAAATAACCCAGCAACAGATGAAATTATTGGCCATATCCCTAATTGTGGTGCCAAAGAAACCACCTTAGCCATTACTGCTGCAGAGCGTGCCTTTGATAGTTACAGTCGAAGTAATCTTAGTGAACGTGTTAGCTTACTAAATAACTTGCACGATGCTCTATTAGATAACCACGAGGCACTTGCTAGTCTCCTCACTGCCGAACAAGGTAAACCCTTATTTGAAGCCCGTGGCGAAATTGCTATTGGTGCGGCCTATATTAAGTGGTTTGCCGAAGAAATACGCCGCAGTAAAGGTGAGCTTATTCCGGCGCCAACCAATGATCGGCGTTTACTTGTAACCCATCATCCCGTAGGTGTGGTCGCCGCTATCACACCATGGAACTTCCCATCCTCTATGCTGGCGCGAAAATTAGGCCCAGCCCTAGCAGCTGGTTGTACGGTAGTTGCCAAACCTGCCACGGCAACGCCTTATTCTGGTATAGCTTGGGGCAAATTAGCTGAGGAAGCTGGTTTTCCAGCCGGTGTGGTAAATATTTTAACAGGTAGCTCCCAGGCCATTGGTGGCACCATTATGGCCAGCCCCACTGTTAGAAAAGTGACCTTTACCGGATCTACAGAAGTGGGTAAGACTCTAATCCGTCAATCCGCCGATACAGTCAAAAAAGTGTCTATGGAATTGGGCGGCAACGCTCCCTTTATTGTGTTTAACGATGCTGATATCGATGCTGCAGTAGAAGGTGCCATGATTGCCAAATATCGCAATATGGGACAAACCTGTGTCTGTACTAACCGTTTTTATGTGCAAGCCGATGTGCATGATGAATTTGTTGCCAAACTGCAAGCTGCCACAGAGGCCATGAATATTGGTAATGGTATGGATGATAATGTGCAACAGGGCCCAATGATCGATCATAACGCGGTAGCTAAAGTAGAAGAAATGATTACCGATGCGGTCAATAAAGGTGGCACAGTTATTAGTGGTGGCGAACGCCACAACTTAGGTAAGACCTACTTCCAACCCACTATTATCACTGGGGCAACCGCGGATATGCAGTTTGCCACCGATGAAATCTTTGGCCCCCTATCGGCCATATTTAAATTTGATAACGATGATGAAGCCTTTGCCGCAGCTAACGCCACAGAATATGGGCTGGCGGCTTACGCTTATACCAAAGACTTGGCACGGGCATTTCGTCTAAGCAATGAACTTGAGTATGGCCTAATCGGTATCAATGCTGGCCTGATCACCACCGTCGAAGCACCCTTTGGTGGCCTAAAGGAAAGTGGTATTGGCAAAGAAGGCGGTAGCCAGGGACTAGAGGATTACTTAGAAACCAAATATACCTGCCTAGCGGGCTTATAATTTTTGTATTAATAAATACAGCCATCAATAGCTTAATCATATGACTTATTGATGGATTTTGTTAGCAGTATCATGGGCCTTAGATAGCCTATGATACTGCCAATCAGAATCGCTAAAAGGCATTTCTGATGTCGCAAAAGACCTATTTATTCTGGTGGCTATTACTGGTTTACCTTGATAGAGTAGTCGTAACTCTGCGCATCGAACTATGAGCAAATTTGTTGAATACGCAGGGAAAAAACAATAATAAGGAGAATAATAAAATGTTTAAACCATCAATCCTAACCACTGCTATATGCTTAGCTGTATCAATATCTGGAGTGGCACAGGCGCAAACCCTAAACTGGGCTCGCGCTGGTGATTCTTTAACACTGGACCCCCATGCCCAAAACGAAGGCCCCACTCATACTCTGGCTCATCAAATTTATGAGCCTTTACTGCATCGCGATATGGCGGGACAAATTACCCCAGCTTTGGCGACATCATGGGCAGCCTTGGCTAATAATCCCAATGTTTGGCGCTTTAAGCTACGTCAAAATGTCCAATTCCATGGCGGCGAAGACTTTACTGCAGATGATGTGGTATACAGTCTAAATCGTGCGCAAATGGATACAGCTGATGTCAAAGGCCTGCTGACCTCCATTCAGGAAGTGCGCAAAGTTGATGACCATACTGTCGACATTGAAACAAAGGGTGCAAACCCACTACTAATTAACAACCTTACCAATCTATTTATAATGGATTCAGGTTGGACACAAGCTAATGGTGCTGACAAGCCCCAAGATTTTGCCAATGGCGAAACCAGCTTTGCCGCCAGCAATGCAAATGGTACTGGTGCTTATACCCTAGTATCCAGAAAGCCTGATGAAAAGACTGTACTGAAACTGAACCCTAATTATTGGGGTAAAGGTCAGTTCCCACTGGAAGTGACTGAAATTGTCTACACGCCTATTCAATCAGCGGCAACGCGCGTAGCAGCCCTATTGTCGGGTGAAGTTGATTTTGTTCAGGATGCACCGGTACAAGACTTAACCCGTATCGCTGGCCAAGATGGTTTGAAAGTTGTTACGGCAGCCCAAAACCGAGTGATTTTCTTTGGTATGGAACAGGGTAAAGCGGACTTAGAAACCGATTCAGTTAGTGGCAAAAACCCCTTCTCTGACAAGCGTGTTCGTGAAGCGATGAATATCGCTATCAACCGTGACGCTATTAAGAAAGTGGTTATGCGTGACCAGTCTTCACCTACGGGTGTAATTATGCCTCCGTTTGTAAACGGTTGGACTGAAGCCCTTGATGAGGTTCCTGCCTATGATGTAGATCAGGCGAAAGCCCTTATGGCTAGCGCTGGCTATGGTGACGGTTTCTCGATCACCTTAAACTGTCCAAATGACCGCTATATCAACGACGAAGCCATCTGTCAGGCTGCCGTTGGTATGCTGGGCCGGATCGGCATTAAGGTTAATCTCGATGCTAAGCCTAAAGCTCAGCATTTCCCTCTGATTCAGAATCGAACCACTGAGTTCTATATGCTGGGTTGGGGTGTGCCAACATTTGATTCGGCTTACATCTTCAGCTACTTGCTACACACCTCTGGTGATAAGCGTGGTACTTGGAATGGTACCGGCTATAGCAACACCGATGTGGACTCGATGATTACTAGTCTGGATTCAGAGGTGGATCTAGCACAACGTAATGCAACCATCGCCAAGATCTGGGATCAGGTGCAAGCGGATGTGGTATATCTACCCATTCATAACCAGGTACTTAACTGGACTATGAAGGATAATATTGACTTCGCGGTACAACCAGAAGATCAGCCACACTTCAAATACCTAAGCTTTAAATAAGCCCTAAGGGTATCCATTAGATACTGTCCCTAAACGAAGTTTGGGGGCAGTATCTATTTCACTCTTCTATTTGAGAAACACAATGATCAATATGCTTATCCGCCGTCTTGGTCAGTCGGTAATTGTATTACTGATGGTGGCGTTGGTGGCATTTATAATGTTTCGTTTTGTGGGCGACCCCATTGCGGTGATGCTGGGCCAAGAAGCCACAGAACTAGACCGCGAAGCACTACGCGAGCGTTTGGGTTTAAACAATTCCCTCCTAGTGCAATATGGTAGCTTTATTATGCGCTCTTTACAGGGCGATTTTGGCATCAGCTATCGCACTGGTGAAGCCGTATCGAGCATGATCCTTGACCGCGCACCGGCAACCATTGAATTAGCCCTCTTTTCTGGTATTTTAGCCACCCTATTTGGCATTATCTTCGGTGTTACTACGGCCATTAACCGTCGCGGCATGATTTCGCAAGCTATTATGACCACCTCACTAATCGGTGTATCTCTGCCAACATTCTTAATTGGCATCTTGCTAATTTGGTTATTTTCAGTGGAATTGGGATGGTTGCCGTCATTTGGCCGTTCTGGTGCCGTAGAAATTGGCGGTTGGCATACAAGTTTTCTTAGTTTAGATGGCTTCAAAGCGTTAATTTTGCCGGGCATTACCCTCGGCTTATATCAAATGACCCTAATTATGCGCTTAGTACGAGCAGAAATGCTGGAAGTATTAGGCCAAGACTATATTCGCTTCGCCCGTGCCCGTGGCCTACCGATGCGCAAGATATATTATTACCATGCCTTAAAGAACACTCTGGTACCTGTGATTACTATTATTGGCCTACAGTTTGGCTCTATTATTGCCTTTTCCATTATCACTGAATCCGTGTTCCAATGGCCGGGACTGGGCTTAATGTTTATCAATTCTATTTACTACGTCGATATTCCTGTTATGTCAGCCTACCTAGTCTTGGTAAGCCTAGTATTTGTCACCATTAACTTGTTGGTCGACATTCTTTATCAATTAATCGACCCTCGCTTAAGCGATGCCCAAACAGGAGCCAACTAATGTTAAAACGCTGGCTTGATTCGGATTTTATGTACTCTTTAGTGCGAACCCCCACCGCTCTAATTTCGGCTGTGGTCTGTATAATCCTTGCCATAGGTGCGTTGGGCGCTCCTTGGATAGCACCCACAGATCCATTTGATATGGCTAGCATCGACTTGATGAACGGCTTTACACCGCCTTTGCAAGCCAACGATTTTACCGGTGAAACCTTTCTACTTGGCACGGACGATCAGGGTCGTGACTTATATTCGGCTATCCTCCATGGCTTACGCATATCCTTGTTTGTAGGCTTTGCATCAGTATTGCTTGCTATGGCTATCGGCATAACTTTAGGCCTGTTAGCGGGTTACCTTGGCGGTTGGATCGATGCCCTGATTATGCGGGTGGCTGATATCCAGATGACCTTCCCATCTATTCTAGTCGCCATGCTTATTTATGGTATTGCCCGCGGTATTTTGCCCCCTGAAGCCCGCGCCGATATGGCCATTACCGTCCTTATTCTCTCTATCGGTTTATCCGAGTGGGTATCCTTTGCCCGCACCGTGCGCGGCACGTCTATGGTGGAAAAACAAAAAGAATATGTTACGGCCTGTCGACTTATTGGTTTATCCCACCTAAATATAATGGTCCGGCATATACTACCCAACGTGATTAACCCAATACTGGTTATCGCCACTATCACCCTCGCACTTGCGATTATTGCCGAAGCCACTCTATCCTTTTTGGGGGTTGGCGCACCACCCACAGAACCTTCCTTAGGCACACTGATCCGCATTGGCCAAGATTTTCTGTTTTCCGGTCAATGGTGGATTATCTTCTTCCCAGCTATGACTTTGTTAGCCCTCGCTTTAGCAGTCAATCTATTAGGCGATTGGCTCCGCGACTTTTTTAATCCGAGGTTATCATGAGTTTATTAGAAGTCGATCAGCTATGTGTTGAGTTTAGTACCCGGCGCGGGTTGCTGAAAGCACTTAACCAAGTCTCCTTTGAACTGGATAAAGGCGAGTTTCTTGGTATGGTCGGCGAATCAGGTGCTGGTAAATCCATGACTGGCAATGCCATTTTGGGGCTTATCGATGCACCGGGCGAAATCACCTCAGGTGATATTCGCTTAGATGGCAAGTCTATTGTCGACAGTCCGGAAACAATCCGTGGCAGTCGAATTAGTATGATCTTCCAGGACCCCCTAAGTAGCCTTAATCCCCTGACCACCATTGGTGATCAGTTAATCGAGACTATTGAGCTACATACTAATAGACGGGGAGCCGCTGCCAAACAACGGGCGACAGAGCTATTGCAACAAATTGATATAGATGCCGATCGTCTAGAAGCTTACCCACACCAGTTTTCTGGTGGCATGCGGCAACGTGTGGTGATTGCCTTGGCCATGGCCAGTGAGCCCGATATTATCATCGCCGACGAACCCACCACCGCCCTTGATGTGTCGGTACAAGCCCAAGTCTTGGACCTATTACGATCCCTATGCCAAGCCGAAGGAACGGCAGTGATCCTAATCACCCATGATATGGGCGTGATTGGCAACTGGACCGATCGAGTGGGTGTAATGTATGCCGGCAGCTTAATTGAAATTGGCACCACTGAGCAAATTATACAAGCCCCCCGCCATCCCTATACACAAGGGCTAATTGCCTCAACGCCAACAATGGCCGCTGATGTTAGTACCAACCTTTATCAAATCCCAGGCAATATGCCCCCATTAACAGCCATTCCTGAGGGCTGCGCTTTTCATCCACGTTGCCCCAAAGCCGAACAGCAATGTCAGCTGTCCACTCCCTCCTTAGTTGATCAGGTAGCATGTCACTTATGGAGGGACGCATGAGTTTTGTACAAATACAGGCAGTTTCAAAAACCTTTAGCAAACGTCGTTTAATTGGCAAAGATAGCTATGTAGAAGCCTTAAAAAACGTCAGCTTTTCTATTCAAGAGGGGCAAACCTATGCCTTAGTTGGCGAAAGTGGTTCCGGTAAATCTACCTTAGCAAAAATTGTAGTGGGCGTGGATGATGCCAGCTCTGGGCAGGTAATCATTGGCAACAATTCCATCTCCTCCCATATGCCTCTGCAATACCGCCGCAATATTCAGATGGTTTTCCAATCACCTTATGCCAGCCTTAATCCACGTTGGCGAGTAGGTGATCTAGTGGCTGAGCCACTCAAGGCATTTAAACTTGTCAATGGCAAACAGCAGCGTCGTGACCGAGTGGCAGAGCTACTTGAACAAGTTGGTTTGCAAGCTGATGATGCCATCAAGTATCCACACCAGTTTAGTGGTGGCCAGCGCCAGCGTATTTCTATTGCTAGAGCCCTGTCTTCAAGCCCTAGGTTTATCGTCTGTGATGAGCCTACTTCAGCCCTAGACGTATCTGTGCAAGCACAGGTACTAAATCTGCTAAAGCAGTTACAAAATGATTTAAACCTGACCTACTTATTTATCACCCACGATCTAGCGGTAGTCAAAACCATGGCTCACCAAATAGGTGTCTTGCGACAGGGAGAGTTAGTTGAAGAACAGCCTGCTCAGGCGTTATTCGCTAACCCCCAACATAGCTATACCCAAAATTTGTTAAAGGCAGCGCCGGTGCTGAAGGTAAAATAATATTAACTTTAGTTGTAGATTACTGGCGATAATCAGGCTCTTCCTCATCTAAAATCGCTTTTAAAGCCGCGAAATGCTTTTCAGCAAAATTGGGATAAGCTAGCCACTGACGCATGGTTTTTTCAGCCACCTCGTCAGACACCACTGCTAAGGGTTGACCGGAAGCATAGGCCGTCATTAAGGTTTCTGCCGCCCGTTCAAAGTAATAGAGTTCATCAAAGGCATGCGCAATCGTCTCACCAGTCACCATCACCCCGTGATTACCCATTAGCAAAATAGATTTATCACCTAGCATGGTGGTAAGCCGCTCAGCTTCATCACCTAGCCCCATACCATTAAAGCCTTGATCGATGGCCACACGTTGATAAAAACGCATGGTATTTTGATCAATGGGCAACATTTCTGGATTCTTTAGACAAGATAAAGCGGTGGTATACTTTGGATGAACATGCAATATGCAGCGGGCTTGGGGCAAATTACGATGCATAGCTGAATGAATAGCAAAGGCTGTAGGGTCAACTGTTTGTCCCATATGTTTTGGAGACTGGTTGGCATTTAAAAGCAAAACATCACTGGCTTGCGCTTTTGACCAATGCCGACCGTAAGCATTCATAATAAACTCGGAACCATCATCAGACACTGCAAAGCTAAAGTGATTAGCAATGGCTTCATGCCAATTATGGCGAGCCGCCCAGCGCATAGCCGCAGCTAGATCAATTTTCTCAGCCCAATATTCCATATTAGGTTTAATTGGTGAGGTTAAAGAGACACTTGTTTTTGTCATTGTTATTAATCCCTAAAGTACCAGTGTGACTATACTTTAACCAAAAAGCATAAAGTGGCTGGTTATTATTTACAAGGGGTGATTCTAAGTCTCGAACATTAAAAAAGCCCCTGCAGTTTTGGCTATAGGGGCTTGTTCGTATATGGTGGTGGTTTGCTTTTAGGTTTTATTCTCTTAGTCCTTGCCACCACTGCTCTTGAGGTAACTTGTCTAAAGCAAAAGTCTCTCCAATTAATGGTGTTGCAATAGTCACATTTTTCTTTGTAGCTTCTTTGACTGCTCTAATTATAGGGTCATCCCACATATGCGGTGCAAGATCAAATTTAG
>DNNY01000079.1:2383-2548 GCA_003497765.1 Oceanospirillaceae bacterium | reverse complement strand
CCAGCCAATAGGGAAATATACCTTTGCATTTAAATCAATACTGGCTTGAACACTTTCTTCTGGCATCATATGCACTGTTGCCCATGCTTGGTTATAAGCGCCCGTATCAATAAAAGCGATATCAAAAGGACCATACTTTTCGCCAATTTTTTGGAATTCCTTAAA
>DNNY01000079.1:1915-2061 GCA_003497765.1 Oceanospirillaceae bacterium | reverse complement strand
TCCACCCCATAGCGTTGAACTCTGATCAGTAATACCCCTGCCACTAAAATGCCTTGAAGGGACTAGTGTGAATTCAATATTTTTATATCTACTGTTTTCATACCAATCCATTTCAACAATTTTTTCTTCACTAACGCCCCATTTCA
>DNNY01000079.1:1225-1695 GCA_003497765.1 Oceanospirillaceae bacterium | reverse complement strand
TAACGCCCCATTTCATAATATGTGCTTTCACCCCTAAAGGTACAAAAAACATATCCACACTCTGGGCAAAATCTTTTATTCCTTTGTAGTCTAGATGGTCATAGTGATCGTGCGAAATAACGACCACGTTGACTTTAGGTAAATGCTCAATATGTATTGGATGTTCAATGGGAAAAGGTTTACCTCCAAAAGGAAGTGGTGTTGCACCATTAAACACGGGATCGGTTAAGATTGTCAGATCATTAGTCTTCATAAGAAAGGATGCATGGCCTAACCATGTATATGTACCATTCTTAATATTAGCGTTTTCCAGTTTTTTAGAAGGTAGCGGTTTAACAGGATTTTTATCTTTAGGCGGAAAAAAATAATCCATAATAGAATAGCTTTCTTCATCAGATTCAGTCATCAGATCTGTTTTGACAAGATTATGGAAATGCCCATCATGATAGTGTTTAGATTGGCTAATCTTA
>DNNY01000079.1:407-845 GCA_003497765.1 Oceanospirillaceae bacterium | reverse complement strand
GTCTTTTTCGTATATTTTATGATTTTATTTTGCATATGATTGCTTAGAAATTATCTTTCAGAAAAATTCAAATTCTTTAGTTTAATATAGTGGGATAACATACTTTTTTATAAATGAAGTATAAAGCACCTTGCCTGCAGAAACACTGGTCGTATAGGAAAAAGATTGAAGATAATCGGGTAATTGCTGGCGTGGGTTATCCGTGCCCGCTTGGGGTCTTTGCCAGCGGGATAGACTGAAAATACCATTGCCTCTAGTATTTTCACCCCTTTGGGGCGCATACGCGGTCCAAACGCTGGCGCGTTTGTCGAACCGTTAGCTTTCTCACCGACCCTAATCACCATATACAAAAAAACCCCCGACGCATCGACGCCGGGGGTTTTTTTGTATATGGCGGTGAGGGAGGGATTCGAACCCTCGATACGTTGCCGTATACAC
>DNNY01000079.1:0-129 GCA_003497765.1 Oceanospirillaceae bacterium | reverse complement strand
TATACACGCTTTCCAGGCGTGCTCCTTCGACCACTCGGACACCTCACCAATTGAGGCGCAAATTCTATTGGTTTCAATGCCAAAAAGCAATGCCTTTTTCCTTTATTTATCAAGATATTCAAACCACTA
>DNNY01000155.1:733-4833 GCA_003497765.1 Oceanospirillaceae bacterium | reverse complement strand
AGCTGCTCCACCCCGCATCAACAAGACGCGTATATTATTGATTTATCTGATTTTTGTCAATAAGTATATGATAAATATCTGCATAAAAAAGGCACCAGAAAAAGGCGTTTTTAAAACTCTCTAAAGAGTTCTTATGTTGAACAGGCAATAAAAAGCCCAGTTTTCCGAAAAAAACCGGGCTTTTAAAACTTCTAGCTCACTGATAGAAAAAATTTCTAATTATTAATATTAACCAAGGTTAGCCAACCACGGAAACGTCTTCCGCCTGCATACCTTTATCAGATTCTGTCACGGCAAAACGCACACGTTGACCTTCTAATAATGAACGGTGGCCTTTGCCTCGGATAGAGCGAAAGTGCACAAATACATCATCGCCTTGATCACGGGTAATAAAACCAAAACCCTTGGTGACATTAAACCATTTAACAGTACCAGATTCACGACTTGGATCGTCTTCATCTTCAACCCAGTTTGCTTCTTCAGCATCACCTTGGGGCACAAATTTAACCCCAACAACAAGACTGACTACCCAAAACAACACAAAAAGGACACCAATGGTAATGGGCAACTGAGCTGTTAAATTAATATCGGTAATGACGCTTTCTAGAATAAAAGGTGTCGCTATCGCCGCCACTAGGCTGACAATAAAGCTATATGACAACAGCAATTTTCTCATTTTGACTCAAAATCTCTTATAGTTTGTTATTTATTATTTATTGTACTTAACTAAATTCTAAAATAGCTTTGTTAGCCAGAGTAAACTTCGATAACACTTGCAACTTAAAAATGCAATTTCCCTGTCAGAACAATAGCCTGTACAATCGCTGTAGATTATCGAAAAAAGCCACTGTTATCAAACTTTAGGCCGCAAACAGTGAATTTCTTTTAAGGTGCCCCTCTCTATGTCACAAGATCCGACAATTGCTGACCTACAACAGCAACTTGCTTTTCAAGAACAAACCATAGACAGTCTTAATGCTAGCCTTAGCCAACAACAACTAGATATCGTCCGCTTACAACGAAGCATGGAGTTGTTAGCCCAACAGGTAAAAAATATGCGGCAGCATATGTCAGCCCCCAACCATACTCCTCCAGCCGACGAAAAACCGCCACATTATTAATATTCTGTTGCGCTCAGCTTGAACTAGTTTTATGCAATGAGGCTTTCACATAAATATCGAAGCGGTTGGCCTTACCAGACAACTGATAGGTGGGCTCTTGACCAGCCAAATTAGGCGCTAATCTTGGGCGCTTAACCACCACTCTATGGCTAGCTAAGTCCAGGGCTGGCTGCAGCAGCATATCCGCATCCGTATCTGCACCCACCAAAGTACGAAATAGCGCCATGGCTTTTTTCACTTGCGCAGATTTACCCGTATGAGGAAACATGGGATCAAGGTAAATCACCTCTGGCACCGGCTTATGTTGCCAATTTTGCAATACCGATAGTGCATCACCAGCTAGCAAGTCTAATTGTCTAGCTAATTGCGCCAACTCCAGATCAGCCTGCAAACGCTGTAAACCATCTGCCAATAAAGCTCTTACCACTGGATGTCGTTCAACCAATTGCACCTGACAACCCAAACTGGCCAATACAAAAGCATCCTCGCCCAAGCCAGCTGTTACATCTAAAACAGAAGGTTTAATTTTACCTTGTACGCCCACTGCTTTAGCAATTTGTTGGCTTTTACCACCACCATAGAGTCGACGATGGCGACTTTTACCACTAGTAAAATCAACTCTGACAGAGCCACTACGCCCATCATTAGGGTAAATATGCAAGCCTTGCTTATCATAAGCCAGAACTAGGTCAGTACTTGGTTCAGTCGTTACTAAAGGGATGTCTAAATAGGTTGCTAATTGGCTAGCTAACGGGTCTAGATCCGGGCTATAAACGGCAATTGTATCTAGTTGCTCAATAGCCATAGCAAGCCTATACCTAACAACAAACGATAGACCACAAAGGGCCACATGCCCAAACGGCTAATAAGCCGCATAAACAATAGAATGCATAGCCATGCACTAAACCCTGATACTAAAAAAGCGATCAACATGGGCTGCCAATCAATGGCTGAGGTTTGCTGGCCTAGTTCAAACATCATTAGCACCGAGGCAGCTAAAATAATGGGAATGGACATCAAAAACGAAAAGCGTGCTGCAGCTTCGCGTTTATAGCCCAAAGCCAAAGCCGCCGTCATGGTTATGCCTGAGCGGGAAGTACCCGGGATCAATGCCAATGCTTGGGCTAAGCCAACTAGCAAGGCATGTTGCCAGCTCATTTTCTCAAGCTCATATTGGCGGCGCGCGCGCCAGTCTACCCAACCCAATAACAAGCCAAAGCTTATGGTAGTGGCAGCAACTACCCAAAGTGCGCGCGCATTTACTTCAATCCAACCCTGCAAAGCAAAGCCAGCTATAACAGCAGGGATGGTAGCTAAAACAAGTAACAAGGCCAGATAAGCATGCTGGTTCCAACCTTTGCCCAATAGCCATTGCCAAGTGCCTTGCCACAAGGCCAATAAATCTTGGCGTAAGTAAAATAATACGGCCAATAAACTACCTAGATGGACTGCCACATCAAAAGCCAACCCCTGATCAGACCAACCAAATAAAAGACTGGGGAATAGCAGGTGAGCAGAACTGGAAATAGGTAAAAATTCTGTCACCCCTTGAATAACAGCGATAATTGAAGCTTGCAACCAATCCATAATTTACTCAATAAGCTTTAAAGGTGGTTTGAATCGACAAGTATAGAACAACTATAGGCTTATTGATAACGTGGTAGTTTTTGCCAAGTCACTTCATCGCGCAAATAGACTGGCAAGGCATCTTCTGGTTGTTGACCCTTATTCTGAGCCAATTCGGCTGCGCCCAACACCACCATAAACTCTGCCATGGGTTCCATATCAGGTAGACAGGCTTGGGCATCGGTAATAATAGATGCTGGAAATGTATCTACCTGCATACCACTGCCACACACCACAAAAGGTTGGTCGGGAACTGATACTAGATGAGGGCTTAAGACCTTTTCATTATCCACCATAGTCAACAAATCTTGGTCCTGTTTAGCCACCATATAAGTCCCCACATAGACCTCATTCATACGAGCATCTAAGGTACATAAATAGTTACAATCAGGATATTCTTTCTGCGCCTGAAGCGCCATCGTCGCCAGGGTGGAAATTGGAATCAGGGGGATATCTAAAGCAAAAGATAAACCCTGAGCAACACCAGCAGCAATCCGAATACCCGTAAAAGAACCAGGCCCACGACCATAAACAATGGCATCAAGCTCAGTTTGTTGCATATCAGCCTGCTGCAAAACCTCAGCAATCATGGGCAGCACGCGTTGAGTATGGGAACGCTGAGCCACCTCATGCAGGGCAATGACTTTATCTCCTTGCCCGTTAGGTTGATAGAGCAATGCGACACTGCAGCTATCTCCAGAAGTATCCAAAGCAAGTAGATTGGGCATAAAAGATTACCTACGGGTGTGCTCGGTTATAAAGCGGAAAACACAGCTTGTTTGATATCCTCAACGCCACCCACACCAGGAATATAGTGATAGGCTGGGGAGAACGCTTCAGCTTGGGCTTCTAGGGACTTATAAAAATCAACCAACGGAGCGGTCTGCTGATGGTAAATCTCTAAACGCTGGCGTACTGTGTCCTCTGCATCATCAGGCCGCTGCACCAGCTCATCGCCAGTAACATCATCTTTACCAGCCACTTTCGGTGGATTGTAAACAAGATGATAAGTGCGACCAGACCCAGGATGCACACGACGCCCACTCATGCGTTTAATAATTTCTTCATCGGCCACATCAATCTCAACCACGGCATCAATTGATACACCTGCAGCCAGTAGTGCTTCGGCTTGAGGAATAGTGCGAGGAAAGCCATCAAATAAAAAGCCGTTCGCACAATCGCTTTGCGCAATGCGCTCTTTGACCAAATTGATAATTAAATCATCAGAAACCAAACCACCTGCATCCATAACCTTTTTGGCAGCCTGACCCAGCTCAGTGCCAGCTTTAACCGCTGCACGCAGCATATCACCTGTAGAAATCTGTGGTATACCGTACTTTTCAGTAATAAATT
>DNNY01000155.1:0-510 GCA_003497765.1 Oceanospirillaceae bacterium | reverse complement strand
CGTACTTTTCAGTAATAAATTGAGCTTGTGTGCCCTTGCCTGCGCCGGGAGCGCCCAAAAGGATTAGTCGCATTATGTTACTCCAAATATTTTTAAAATTGTTGGCCTTTTACCCACCCTTTAAGAACAGCTAGTGAGATGCCTTCATTAGTGCTCTTGCCATATTTATCACGACCAATAGTACTAATGAAGAAACCACAAATAATAGCGAACTCAAATCGGGTCGCGTAGTTTACCTAAAATTGGCTCTCTGTGCCATGGGACTTAAGCATGAACAACTTAAGGAGAGTTATTTAAACTTTGTTTGGTATCTTGCCAAGCGGCTTCTAAGGAGGCTAGATCCATTGCTGATTGATCTTTACCTTGGGCTTGCAGAGCCGCTTCCATATGCCGGAAACGTAATTCAAATTTATCGTTAGCTGCGCGCATAACTTGCTCTGGATTGGCTTTTAGATGACGGGACAAATTAACTGCCACAAACATTAAATCACCCAGTTCATCTAATACCTG
>DNNY01000006.1:12490-12828 GCA_003497765.1 Oceanospirillaceae bacterium | reverse complement strand
GATTAGAATGCAACAGTGTACTTAACAGTAGTATCGGTAGAATTAGTAACCAATTCCAGATCAGCATTACCTAGATCGTAAGAAACAGTTACTTCGTTATCTTTATCGATAGCTACAGATAGAGCACCAGAAGCGTATGCAGCAGAAATGTCTGCGCCACCAGCAGCTTCACTATCTTCAGCAGTGATAGAGATATCACCCAAAGTGTAAGTAGCAGTCAAGTCCCACTCGCTGTTAGAGTTAGCTTCTACAGAAACAGCTAGGTCACCCATAGTTGCAGAGTAAGCAGCAGTTACAGTAGTGGAATCCTTACGAGCAGCAGAAACAGTCAAGTCACC
>DNNY01000006.1:0-12138 GCA_003497765.1 Oceanospirillaceae bacterium | reverse complement strand
CCAAGTACCAGCAGCTGCAGCTACAGATACACCAGCGAAAGAACCAGAGTAAGAAATACCGTTTAGGTCTGAATCTTCACCATCAGAAGCTTCCAAAGTTTCAACGGAAGTACCGCCTTTAACAGTACCAAAGTCGCCAGCCAAAGAAACATTACCAGTATTGCCACTGTTACCTAAAACACCGAAAGATGCAGTAGCAGTCATACCGTTAGATAGAACTTCGCTAGCATCAACAGACAAAGAAGCTTCAGTGGTAGGAGCTAAGTTAGAACCTAGTGTGTACTTAACAGAAACGTCACCAGATAGAGTCATGTCAGCTTGAGCAGCTACAGGTAGAGCAGCAGCTACAGCCAGAGCGATTAGAGATTTTTTCATTGAATTTCCCCTTCAATTAAAGAAAAGATTTAACTTGCAAGTTAAACATTACATTAGGGCAATGATGATTCTTTATTTAATAAATCATGCATTACGTCTAAGTAAGCCAATCATTTTTTAAAAACAAACGATTGATAAAGATAACCAAAAAACTGAAACTTGCTGGCATAACCACCATTTTCTTATTCTTTTTTTGGTCTCAGCACTAAAAAAGCGCGATAATCTTTGTCAATTGCTCTCGATTATTAAAATTACCGAAAGTATTGTTTTTAAAGCCTTTCCGTTAGTTAAACTAGCTTCGGGCGCGATAAATTTACCACCCCTAAACACTGAACACAAGGGGTGACTATTGAAATATTTAAGAAAATCCATTTTCTCTCCATTATTTAATATTTAATACAATTTATGATAAATAATATATAAAATATGATAAATTATTTTATAAAATATTAGTAAAACCGATATTAATTTTGACGCTCCAAACTATTTTTTAGCTGGCATATAGTTAGCACACAATAATATCTATTTTTTATAGCTAACCAATCATTAAATCTGCCTTTTATTTACTCCAATTTTAAATATAGGCTGTGATTTATACTTCCCAGTAGCAACAATGCTTAGTGTACAAATTGCCACACTTGGCTAGGCCTGTTTTAATATCTGCATATTGTCATTATCAGTGGTTAGGAATTACCTTATGTCTACACAGGGTCCTTTAACAGGTTATCGCGTTATTGAACTAGGCCAACTTATTGCTGGGCCCTTTACGGGAAGTATGCTGGGTTACTTTGGTGCTGAAGTTATCAAAATTGAACCGCCTCAGGGTGGCGACCCTATTCGTCAATGGCGGGTGGTTGAAGATGGCACTTCTTTATGGTGGCATTCTATTGGTCGCAATAAGAAATCCGTTACCATCGATTTAAAAACCAGTGCTGGTGTCGCTTTAGTTCAACAACTTATTAATAGCGCTGATGTGGTTATAGAAAACTTCCGTCCTGGTGTGGTTGAAAAGTGGGGATTAGGGCCAGAAGAATTTAAAGCCACCAACCCCAAGCTAGTCTATGCCCGTATTTCTGGTTACGGCCAAACCGGGCCAAAAGCCTCGGAGGCCGGTTTTGCTTCCGTATGTGAGGGCTATAGTGGCTTTCGCTATGTTAATGGCCATCCAGGTCAAGCACCAGTGCGCCCCAACCTTAGTATTGGCGATACCATCGCCGGTATCCACGCCACACTAGGCGTCGCTATGGCTCTCCTAGAAAGACATAAGAGCGGCAAGGGTCAGGTCGTGGATGTCGCCCTCTTTGAAGCCATGTTTAATCTTTTGGAGGCGGTTATCCCTGAATACCATGGGGCTGGTGTGATGCGAGAACCCTCGGGCAGCACTGTTACGGGAATTGTACCCACCAATACCTATATATGTAAGGATGGAAAATATGTGGTTATTGGTGGCAATGGCGATTCTATCTTTGTCAGACTGATGGAAGCAGCAGACAGGTCAGATTTAGCCCATGATAGCCGCTTAGCAAGTAATACTGGGCGCGTCGAACATGAAGCTGAAATTGATGCTGTACTAGCAAGCTGGTGTTTACAATATGACAGCGCCACTATTCTTAACAAACTCGCAACGGCAAGAGTGCCTGGCGGGCCTATTTATAATGTCGCTGATATGATGGCTGATAAACACTATCAAGCCAGAGAGCTATTTGAACAGGTCGAAATTAATGGTAAACCATTAAAAATTCCCGCGATTATCCCCAAGTTAGAGCGTACGCCTGGCCAAACAAAATGGTCTGGCCCTGCATTGGGTGAACATAATAAAGAAGTGCTTGAAGGTTTATTAGGCTTAGATCAAGACACTTTAGCTAATTTGCAAAAACAAGGGGTAATAAGCTAATCAAGCGATAAACCAGTTAGCTTTGTTTAGGTGCATTAAATAAAGCCAGATTGAGTTACATGACCTAAGCAATAAAAAAGGCATCTCCTTAACGGACATGCCTTTTTTTGTATGAGTCTGACAAGCATATATTTTTAAATACTAATGTTTATGCTCGTGTTTATGTTCATGCTTATGTTGTTTTTTCTTGTCTTTGTTTTGGTGATGGTCATGGTCTTGATGATCATCATGCATATGGTGGCCAGCATCGACTTTTTTAACCATAAATGTCTTTTCAATTTTACCTGCTTGGGCAAATTCTAAGGTGATTTTGACTTTATCCCCTGCTTCTAACTTGGTCGTCAAACCCATGAACATAATATGCTTACCACCAGGCATAAGTTCGAGGGTATTACCAGCTGCAATAAGCCAACCTTGTTTTACAGCCCGCATATGCATTACCCCGTCGTGCATCTCCATAGAGTGCAGTTCAGTTTGCTTGGCAATATCTGAATAAGCAGCTATTAACTGATCGTCGTGTTTACCATGATTAGTAATGGTGACAAAACCACTAGACATTTTAGACCCAGGCAGAGAGGCTTTAACCCAACCATCATCAATCATCAAATGACCATGGGAATGGCCAAAAGCACTGGCGGTCATAAACACAAAAGTTAATAAAACTACTGCTTTTTTTAGGCTTGAAAACACTCGCTGGATCCTTGTTATTTTAAGTGCGGATACTCTATCACAGAAATGATGCAGAGGTGATTCCTATTGGCTAAACTTTTACACTATTCAATAAAGGTTTCTAATAGTAAACAAAGGAAACAAAAACACAAAAAATACTTGCCGTCCTTCTGGAACATTTACTTACATTTGCAACAAACCCTTATGTTTTCTAGGATTACGAAGCTTATTCACATATCCTGTGGATAAGTCTGTGACTAATGTTTGGAAACCTAGCCCAAAGCCCATTAAACAAGGGTTTTTATACAAATTGTTTATTTTTTAACCACCTAAATTTTCCTATATTTTTCAATAAGTTAAAAAGATAAGTAGAGTTAAAGGTATTTATTTATTACTTTTTACCATTATTCTGTTCTATTTTTATTACATGTGCACAACTTATTTAAAAGATAGCAAAGTCAAGCAATTTTTTGATTTTTTTTATGGGTTTAAAAATCGTCTGGCTGACTGCAGCGCAAGCCCACAGATGGCGGGAGTTTGACTCTTATGACAATAAGAACTGTGGCTGCTCAGAAGCCAAGGAAGTAATGTTTTGTGCAAGTTGTTGCACAATAGTTTGTCTAGCTTTTCGACTCGCCCAAGCACTATGGGGGGTGAGAATTAAATTATTATCTTGATATTGTAATAGAGGATGATCTGCTGGTGGTGGTTCAACAGTTAAAACGTCCATAGCTGCACCAGCAATATGATTATTAATAAGGGCGTTAAGCAAGGCCTCTTCATTGACAATGCCACCTCTGGCACAGTTAATTAATAGGGCCGACTGCCGCATTGCTTGCAGTTCGGCTGCGCCAATGAGATCTTTAGTAGCTGGGGTTAGAGGACAATGTAAAGTCAGTATATCAACTTGGGGTAATAATTCAGCTAAAGGGATACGGCCATTAATATTGGCTTGTCCTGGGCGTGCGGCTACACAGATCTGCATACCAAAAGCTTCGGCAAGACGTCCTACAGCTTGACCCAATTCTCCATAACCCACGATACCCAAGGTTTTACCAGCAAGGCTTTCAACAGGAAAATCAAGTAGACAAAAATGTGGACTTTGGCTCCACGCCCCGGCTTGTATAGCTTGCCTATAGTCAAGCAAGCGCGTTGTTAGGGTTAATATTAACATCAGGGTATGCTGGGCTACGGAGTCCACGCCATAGGCTTGGCAATTTTGCACACTAATGCCCCGCTTTCGTGCCACATCTAAATCAATATTGTTGGCGCCCGTGGCAGCAATAACGATATGCTTTAGGTTAGGTAACTGTTGCAAGACGTCAGCTGATAGCACAACCTTGTTAACCATCACCAAATCGGCCCCTTGCAGGCGCTCTACCACCTGTTCTGGCGGCGTATGGTCATAAAAGGTCAAACTATCTACAGCGGCCTCTAAAGGCGCCAAATCAAGATCCTGTGGGCCAAGGCTACTGATATCTAAAAAGGCGGCTTGCATGGCTTATAAAGCCTGTTTAATTTGCCAAAGAATTTCTTCCGCATGGGCTTTGGCGGCAAATTCTGTTTTCGAAGTTAGCACCTGCACATAAACACCTTTGAGGGTGGGTGTTAAAGACAGTTGGTAATAGCCGGTATAGGTATAAATACCCTCTTCATTGATATCACCTTGGTCTTCATCCTCAAAGATATAAATCACTTCACCGCCCAGCCATACTTTAAAGCCTTTGCGATCTTTGGGATCATCAGACACTGATGGCTGCGTATTTTGACTGGAATAGATAATCTCAGGTTGTTCCTCAACCGGCTCCTTTGCGCCACCAAATAAAGAGCTATCTAAAGTTATCCCATTACTCTGACCATCATCACCGCCAGTATTTAGGTCTTTAAACCATTCCCATAAGCCCCTACCATCGGACTTTTCTGCTTTGGCTTCAATATTAGTGGTATGGGTAAAGTAGATTTTGCCAGCCTGTTGATCATAACTACCCACATCCATATCCGCCATTGCTGATAGCAGCAAGGTCATAGCCTGATCTTGATTGGCTTCAATACTTAACAGGGGGCGCCCATACTGATCTTTGCCCAACAAGCCCACTTCAATAGTATTGGCCTGTGTGGACTTATTTACCACCCGCACGGTGCGGCTTAAATGTTGTAATAGCTCAAACATTAATGCCGACTTAGCTTCCACATTGGTAGCTTGAGCTTGCCAATCAGGCTGTAAACGACTTGCCACGTCGGCGTGAGATGCTTGCATATAACTTAGATGGATAGCAACTCGCCCTGCTGCATTGGGTTTTAACTCTGTTCTTACCTTACTGTAAGCCAAGTCTTTATCACCACCCGTTAACGAGCGCAGCCATGACCCCACTACACCTGGATCTTGATCGACACCTGGTAATGGTATCCATGCGGTTTCCATTATGCCTAGGTCTTGGTCAGCCAACTCCAGGGGCATATTTTGGCGCTGCCAAAACTGACTAACGTTAAACCAGACCTTGTCCATGGCACCGCTGACTGCAATATACTGATTGGCGTTAGCACCTACTAACTGTGCCGTTGCACTGCCCATTTCAGCAAACACAAAATCTGGTCTAGGGGCTTCCTTAAAACCAGCCTTACTGGCGCTGGTATCAACCTCTGGAATGATCAACAAATCATCTTTAATACGCTCATCTTGCATCCCTGCAGGCACTCGCAAACGCTCAGCACTGGCTGCTTGGCTGTAGTCTAAAGCTTTATTACGAAATAAACTGTCTTCATTACCTAAACCATTAGTGGAACTACATCCACTTATAGTCAATATTGAGGCAAGACCAAACAGAAGCCAAAGGGGCTGTTTCATTATTTTTCCTATCTGTTAATACCGAGTGACTAAGGGCAACTTGGCATGATATTGTATTCCATTCTGAGACCACTAGGGACTCTAGAGGTTCATAGTTTTTATATTATTTGTGCCATTTCAATAATGGTGAAATTGTAGCAGGAAATATAAGTCACAATCATATAAATTACGCTAAAATTAACTTTCAAACACCAACATAATATCAAGGGCCTTATTATGAGCGACGCAAATGCCAACACTAGCCTCAATATCGGCGATACCCTACCAGCTATCAGTCTTCCCATGACTGGAGGTAGTGACTTTAATAGCCAAAACTATCAGGACCAAATATTAGTCATCTATTTCTATCCGAAAGACTCCACCCCGGGTTGCACTATTGAAGGCAATGATTTTAATCACCATTTAGACGCCTTCCATGCTGCTGGTTGCCAAATCTTTGGGGTTTCTCGTGATTCAATGCGCAAACATGACAATTTTAAAAGCAAAGAATGCTTTAATTTTGAACTGATTAGTGATGCAGATGAGAGCCTTTGCAACTTACTGGACGTGATTAAGTTGAAAAAGCTCTATGGTAAAGAATACCTTGGCATTGATCGCAGCACTTTTGTATTTGCCCATGGCAAACTAGTAAAAGAGTGGCGCGCAGTTAAGGTCAAAGGCCATGTGGAAGAAGTCTTGGCTTTTGTCCAAACTTTATAAACAGCTGGGTAACTAAGTTACTTCTTTATGCTCGTTGTGATCATTTCTGGGCCATGCGTTAAGGATGGCCTTTAACAGAGTAGCCAATGGAATGGCAAAGAATACGCCCCAAAAGCCCCATAAACCGCCAAATATTAATACGGCAATGATAATCGCAACGGGATGCAAATTAACGGCTTCGGAAAACAATAAGGGCACCAACACATTGCCATCTAAGGCTTGCAAAATAAAGTAAGCAATAATCAAGGTATAGAAATCGGTGCCCAATCCCCACTGCACATAACCCACTAAGGCCACAGGAATGGTTGCTAGGGTGGCGCCTATATAGGGTATCAATACTGACAAACCAACAATCATAGCTAATAAAGCTGGGTAATTAAGACCCAAGATAAGAAATAACACATAAGCAGTAATGCCAACAATAGCTATTTCAACTACCTTGCCGCGTACATAATTAGCCAGCTGATCATCCATTTCATGCCAAACATTACTTAATACCACACGTTTATTGGGCAAGAAATCAGTAAACCAATGGACTATTTTCTGACCATCTTTAAGAAAGAAAAACACCAATATAGGTACTAAAATTAGGTACACCAACAATACGATTGATTGGCCGATAGAGGCTATGGAATAGCTCACTAGCAATTGACCACCATTAGCCAGCTCCCCTACCATGGTATCAATTAAAGTTTGCATCTGTTGTTTTGATACCAGCTGTGGATATTGTTCAGGTAGTAAAAACAGCACCCCTTGTAGCTGTTGTGCCATTAACGGCAATTCACCCAAAAAGCTACTTGCCTGGCGCCAAATCAATGGTACAAGTACCAGCACAAAGGCACCTAAGCCAATAAGAAAAAGTGTATAAATACCCCATACTGCTGGCAAATGGCGTATGCCGAAACGTTGCTCTAACCATTGCACCAAACCCAAGGTTAAATACGCCAAAATCATACTGGCAAATACCGGTGCCAACATAGACCCAAAAAATGCCAAGATCACCGCCCCAGACAACAGCAATACAACCAACAATAATGCTTGCTCATCAGCAAACAGGTGATCTAACCAGGCGCGAAATATTTTGACCATGGGCACTCCAACTAAGTTAGGTGTTATTGTTTACTTAATATTTAAGTAATATTTAATTTTTACGCAATAAAAAATGGAATTCATTGGCAACTTGTTCCATGCTTAGTAGATCATGTTTAGCAATACTAGCCCAAGCTTTAAAATCATCTTGTGATGACGGGTCTGTTACCAGCACCATTAATTGCTCACCCACAGCTAATTCACTAATAGCACGCTTGGCTTTTAGTAACGGCAAAGGACAGCGTAAGCCACGGGTATCTAAAATCTCATATTGCTGATGCATCAAAATCCAGTAAACTAAAGTAACTCAAAGTATTATAAGGCAAAGCATGATAAACACCTACAGCAGACTCATTCTTATTCATGGGTCATATTGTTTACAAGTCAGCTTCCTAAGCGCCTTGTTACTTGTCTTTGGCTGTAATATCAGTTTTGCTCATAACAGTAATTTACCTAATATTGCTAGCAATCAAAACCAACTTATTAGTCTAGCTGAGGAACAACAAATCGGTCAGCTAGTGGCTGGTAGCCTTAATCAAGTCACCAATAGTCAATCTTTGGCCATCAAATTATGGCTTAATGATATAGTACGGCCGTTGATTAATCATAGCAGCCTTGATGATAAACAACTGCAAATTTTTTTGGTTAATAATAAAAATATTAATGCCTTTGCTGCGCCAGGTGGGGTTATAGGTGTGCATAGTGGGGTAATTCTGGAAGCCCAACAAGTAGATGAATTGGTGGCCGTATTAGCCCATGAAATCGCCCATATTAGCCAACGCCACTATGCTTATCGGGCTGCCAAGGAAAAACGTCAAGCCCCCATCTACCTTGGGGCTTTTTTGGCTTCTATCGTCTTAGCTAGCGAAGTAGATGGCGATATTGGTGAAGCTGGCCTGCACGCAACCCAAACAGCCCTTATGCATAGCCAGATGGGTTACAGTCGTGAGCATGAGAGGGAGGCTGATCGGGTTGGTCTCGAGTTAATGCATACCGCTGGCTTTGATGTCCGCAAAATGTTGACTATGCTGGATTTGCTGCACTCACCTTACACCCAAGAAGATCCGAATTGGGCTTGGGCTAGAAGTCATCCTGTATCAGAAGAACGGGTTGCCGATATAGCTGCTCGCATTGAGCAATTACCTACCAATGAAACCAGCACCCATTACCAAATAGACTATCAATTACTGCGCATCCTGTTAGCCACTGATTTAGCTGACACCACCAAGCAATCTTTAGTAAGTATTAGTCAGCAATTGGATCCTCTGGATAATGAATTTGCTTTATTTCAAGATTTTGCTCTGGCCATAGCTTATTTAAAACAACAGCAATGGCAGGAAGCTGAAGCCATTTTGGCAGCGCTTGTTAAGTTGTATCCAACCCACGGGTTTATTTGGGATCGCTGGATGTATAGCCTTTTACAACAAGGCAAATACCAAGATGTAATTACTTACGGCAAAGAATTTATGCAGTTAGGTTTTCATAGCAACCTTGCTCATTATTACTTGGCAACGGCAAGTTTTGCCTTACAAGATATGCCCTCAGCAATGAAGTTCTTAGATAAAATAATGCAAGCTCAACCTTTGTGGATTGGTGGCTGGGAAATGCTAGCACAATGGAGTGGTCAGTCAGCAGATTTAAGTACTCATCGTTATGCTATGGCGCAATGGCATTTATTAAGGGGCGAATTCGAGCAGGCTAAAGAGCAAGCATTTCTTGGTCGGCAACTTGTCACCACCAACACTGGGCAGACCGAAAAGCTCAATTTAATTATTAGTAAAGCGGAACAACTCGCGAGGCTTGCTGCGGAACTTTAAACAGGTTACTAGTTTCGATACAGCTGGCTTAGAGTAGGATTATTAGTCAAACTTACTGAGGATTAAAATCCATTAAGCGTTTTAACGGTTTAAACGCCGCTGCGCGCAGGCTTGGCTCAATCTTAATTTCGTTATCACCCGTGCGCAGGACATGCTCAATCTTTTGCAAGTCATTCATGGCCATCCATGGGCAATGCGCACAACTGCGACAGGTGGCACCATTGCCACCAGTAGGGGCCTCTAAAAAGGTTTTACCAGGCGCTGCCTGCTGCATTTTATAAAAAATGCCACGATCTGTAGCCACGATAAAATGCTGATTAGGCATCGCTTGGGCGGCTTTAATTAATTGTGTGGTTGAACCAACAGCATCGGCTATATCTACCATGGCTTGCGGTGATTCAGGGTGAACCAGCACAGCGGCATCAGGGTATACATGTTTCAGGTCATCAATGCCCTTGACCTTAAACTCTTCATGCACAATACAGGAGCCTCGCCATAAAAGCATATCAACACCTGTTTGCTGAGCAATATAACGACCTAAGTGCTGATCTGGCCCCCAAATAATAGGCTTGCCTTCAGTAGCCAAATAGTCAATCACTTGCAAAGCAATACCGGATGTCACTACCCAGTCAGCACGGGCTTTTACCGCTGCTGAGGTATTGGCATAGACCACCACTGTATGATCTGGATGGGCATCACAAAAGGCACTAAATTCCTCAGCTGGGCAACCTATATCAAGGGAGCAGGTAGCTTCCAGTGTGGGGACTAATACGCGTTTTTCAGGATTAAGAATTTTCGCCGTTTCACCCATAAAGTGAACCCCAGCAACAACTAGAGTAGAGGCATTACCTTGATTACCAAATCTTGCCATTTCAAGGGAATCTGAAACACAACCACCAGTTTCATCGGCTAGTTCTTGCAAAATGGCATCGGTATAGTAATGGGCGACCAGCGTTGCATCTTGGTCAATTAACAATTGCTTAATGCGTTCTTTTACTACCGCCGTATCTTCATCCTGATGTTGTTTGGCAAGATGCTTATGGGCCAAATGCTCTTGCACCAATACGCGGTCAGCAATCGTCCGTTCACTCATTAACAAATTGTCATCTTGGACTTTAGTCATAATCAATGTCTCTGCGTTAAGCTAAAGTATTGGCTGGCTGTGGAGTTGCATAAAGGAAAGCAAGTTAGGGCATTAATCCCTATTGTCGAAGCTCTCGTGCCAAGCGTGCTGCAGATGATTCAGGGTAGGCGTTAACAACCTGCTCTAACATTCTTTGGCCTTTGATATTGTCGCCCAAGTTAATCCAGGCGCGGCCAGTTTTATAGAGTGCGTCTGGCACTTTGCGATGCTCTGGGAACTGATTAATGACAATGGAAAATTGCAAAATAGCCGCTTCTGGATCACGCTCCACCATATAGACTTCACCTAACCAATAATGGGCATTACCTGTTAACGTACCATTAGGATAGTCATCAACAAATTTTAGTAAAGCCGTTATCGCCTGCTCAAAGTCTTTGGTACGAATCAGATTAAAGGCCGCTTTATAATCAGCCTGCTGCTGAGCAGGATCTGATTCCGGCTTGGCCGCTTCCACCACCGCCGGGGTTACTGGTGCCGTATTAGTTACTACAACAGCTTGGGTATTGGCACTAATAGCTGTAGTTTGCGCCATAGCTTCAGCAGTCTGCGTATTCAAGTTGGTAATGCGACGATCTAAATCAATATAGCGATCTTTTTGGTTTTGTTCCATTTGGCGTAATTTGAAGCTTAGTTCTTCAACCTGACCACGCAATTGGGCAAGCTCTTGCTGAAGGGACTCCAGCATTACAAAAAGCTCGGCATTAGCATTTTGCTGTTGTATCTCTTTTTGCGTTTTGGCTTGCACAGCAGGTGTAGCGGCAGATAGGTCTTCTACCGGCACCACCGTTGCTGTCACAGCATTAACAGGCATGGCCAAGCAAACCAGTGCATAAGCCAATCCTATGTTAACAATGCGCTTAGAGAAAAAGTGATACATATTTAAGCTAACCCTTAAAGAACAAAACCACCGTCCCAGTATTCCAGAACGATGGTATTACGATTTCGCACTAAGTCAGCCCTGCCAACCTATGCCTTAAGACCTACTGGTAAGTGACGTAGCGAATTTCAACGCGACGGTTTTCGGACCAAGAAGCCTCATCATGACCTTCGTTGACTGGACGCTCTTCACCGAAGCTAACGACTTCAATAGCGTCAACGGATACGCCTTGTACAACTAGGTAACGACTAACGGAGTTACCACGACGCTCACCCAAAGCCATATTATACTCACGAGTACCACGTTCATCAGCGTGGCCTTCTAACACAATACGTGCGCCAGGATTTTGTGCTAGATAAGCAGCATGGCCATTAAGCACTTCGCGGAACTCAGCACGGATAGTCGACTGGTCAAAATCGAAGTAGATAATATGGGCTAAGGCCTTAGTCTGCTCAACAGCTTCTTGACGGGCCTGTTCAGCGGCAGCTTCGGCAGCAGCAGCGGCTTCAGCGGCAGCAGCAGCGGCTTCTGCCTCGGCTTCAGCTTGCGCTTGAGCTTCTGCAGCAGCGGCTTCGGCAGCAGCGGCAGCTTCGGCGGCGGCAGCTTTCCGACGGCGGGCATGACGGAGTCGCTTCTGGACGGCGAAGGCGGCATCGATTTGGACGGCGACGACCTGTTTGCGCCCTCCCCCCTACCTGCACCCCACACCGACCGCGGGGGAGGGTCGGG
>DNNY01000090.1 GCA_003497765.1 Oceanospirillaceae bacterium | reverse complement strand
TTTACTTTGATTTGGTTAAATTGTTAGCTTTTTGATGAACCTTTTTAACCAGCTTTTTGGTTAACAACAAAATTCTTAATGTAATGTAAAAATAGGTTAAGAGGCCATTTTTGCAACCCATTTTAATGGGTTTTTGTGTCGCTCTCGGGTAAAATAGGGTCAATTTTATGTAACTAACTTAAATCTTGCTTACATGTCTGACTCTGCAATTGCTGTCACTAATACCCATTACTTAGATTTTTTACAGGCTCTTGAACAAGCTGGTTTTACCGGCGAAGTGAGTCCCGATAAAGCTACCCGACTGAGTCTGGCAACGGATAATAGTATTTATCAGGTAATGCCTCAGGGTGCGGTTTTTCCAAAACATCAAGCCGATCTATTATGCTTATTTAAGCTAGCTGGGGAGCAACGCTTTCAGACGATTCAGTTTGCCCCCCGTGGTGGTGGTACGGGTACCAATGGTCAATCCCTAAATAGTGGTTTGGTAGTGGATTGTTCACGCCATATGCGTGACATTATCGAACTGAACATAGAGCAGGGTTATGTGCGTGTGCAGCCGGGCATTATTCGTGATCAATTAAATGATGCTTTGCGGCCTCATGGTTTCTTCTTTGCGCCTACTTTGTCGACCAGTAATCGGGCGACCCTTGGTGGTATGTGTAGCACTGATGCCTGTGGTCAGGGTTCCCGTATCTACGGTCGAACTAGTAATCATGTCTTGGGAATGCAAATTATTTTGGCCGATGGTGAGCAATTGCAATGCCAGCCCATGGATGCAGCTGAGTTAGATAATATTATTGCTCAAGGTGGCCGCAGTGCTGATTTGTACCAACAAATTGCCCATCTGCTGCAAACCAAAGCCGACTTAATTGCGGAGGTGTTCCCGAAACTTAATCGCTTTATGACGGGTTATAATCTGGCCCATGTGGAAAAGGACGATAAGTTTAATCTAGGTGCGTTAATCTGTGGCAGTGAAGGTACTTTGGCAATGGTATCGGAACTGACTCTGAAACTGACCCCAATGCCTAAGTACAAGCAATTGCTGGCTTTGCGTTATGATAGTTTTGTTGCTGCTTTGCGGGATGCAAACCGTTTGGTTGAATTGGATCCAGATGCTATAGAAACCATTGATGATACGATTATTGGTTTGGCAAAGGGTGATTTAATTTGGCACCGCGTTGGTGATTTTCTCGGTGGTGAGCAGGCTGATCAAGTAAAAGCCGTCAATTTGGTTGAATTTAGTTCTATGCAAGAGCCAAGTTTGATCGATAAAGTTGATGCTGTCTGTGCTGATTTGGATGCTTCAGAACAAAGTTTATCTAGAGGATATTTTCGTACGGCTAAAGCCGATGAAATTGCCTCCTTGTGGGAGCTACGCAAGAAAGGTGTGGGTTTATTAGGGAACGCCAGAGGTAAACGTCGCCCCATACCTTTTGTTGAGGACACGGCAGTGCCGCCTGAGCACTTGGCGGACTATATTACTGAGTTTAGAGCTTTATTAGACGACCTCGATATTCGCTACGGTATGTTCGGGCATGTCGATGCGGGTTGTTTGCATGTGCGTCCGGCCTTAAATATGCGTGATCCAAAAGACGCTGAAATGATGCTGCATATTTCTAAAGCTGTTGAAAAACTGGTGCGTAAATATGGTGGGGTGATGTGGGGCGAGCATGGCAAAGGCTTCCGCAGTGAATTTACCCCGGGTGTGATTGGTGATGAGCTATTTAACGATATGCGGCAAATCAAAACCTGGTTTGATCCCCATAATCAGTTAAATCCTGGCAAGATTTGTACTCCACATAACTGTGACCATGAGTTGGTTGCTGTTGATGACCCTCGAACCCGTGGTGCTCAAGATCGACAGATCCCTGAAGCGGTAATTGAAGAATGGGAACCTGTGGTTGCCTGTAATGGTAATGGTGCGTGTTTTAATTACCAACCAGAAGCTGAAATGTGTCCTTCTTATAAGGCAACTGGTGATCGTGTGCAGTCACCAAAAGGGCGGGCGACATTATTGCGGGAATGGTTACGACAAACACAGAATGGTAATGTTGATCGCGAGTTTGAAGATCAAGTATATGGTGCTTTAAATACCTGTTTGGCCTGTAAAGCGTGTACTACTCAATGCCCGATTAAAGTTGATATACCAACCTACCGGAGTCGTTTCTTTGAGGCTTATTTTGCAAGTCGCAGACGCCCATTACGTGATTACTTGATTGCTGGTGTGGAAGAGTTTGGTATCTTTGCAGCCCGCTTGGCAGGGGTTATTAACCCCTTAATGCAAACCTCTCTTGCTAAAAAACTTAGTGGCAAACTATTGGGTATGCAAAATTTACCCGCTGTTCATGCCTATAAACTGAGTAAATTAACTGCCATTAAGGGCGTTAAAGCCTACAACAAGCCATATCTAGAATCTTTATCAGACGCAGATAAACAGCAATATTTACTAATCGTACAGGATGCTTTTACCAGTTGTTTTGATCTGCCTACTATGCAGGCTATTTTGCAAGCACTGGTTGGTTTAGGCTTTACTCCCGTAGTCTTGCCCTTGCAAGTATCCGGTAAAGCGCGCCATGTAAAAGGTTTTACTCAGTCTTTTGATAGCAAGGCACAGCAGCAATCGCAACGCTTACAAGAAGCGAGTCAGTTTGGATTACCTTTGGTAGCCGTAGACCCAAGTGTGGGGCTTATTTACCGCGATGAATATAAGGTTGTATCAGCCGCAACACCAATGGTGCTATTGCTACAAGAATGGTTAGCTGAAGCCTTACAAACCACAACTTGCCCAGATCTTTCCAAGGTGTCGGCAAAGATTAGTTTATTGGCTCATTGTAGTGAGAAATCCATGCTGCCTAATACTAATCAACTTTGGCATCAGGTTTTTAAACAGCTAGGTATTGATATTCAGACACCCGCCGCTGGTTGTTGTGGTATGGCGGGCACCTTTGGCCATGAAGTGGCCAATCAAGAAGTATCTCAACGCTTGTATAATATGAGGTGGGAAAAGCCCGTTACAGAGGCCGAAGTGGTGCTGGCCACAGGCTATTCCTGCCGCTCACAGACGGCCGCCAATGGCCACTCTGCTTTGCATCCGTTGCACTATTTACAACAGTTGTTGGAAGCTGAGCAAAGGCTATCTTAAGGCGCTAACCAAGGGGATAAATTGGCCTCTATGGTGAGATTAAGATCCACTGGTTGGCTATCATTAAAGTTGGGTGATTGCCCTTGTAAGCGCAGGCTTAAGGGCAGTTTGCTGCCATCTTGAGGCCCTTGGCTATTCACTTCTAAAGCCGCAACTTGGAAATTCTGTAATAACTGATTAATGGTTTCGGCACCAGGCTGATCATTGGCCATTGCTTGACTAAGGTTAAATGAAGCGCCTTGATTGGTTGTTAATTGTAGTTCATCAACTTGCCAAGCATCGGTTAACTTTATGTGGCCCGACAAGGACCCTTGGCTGTCTAATTCTGGCCATAGAGTCTGGGTAATTTGATCTAGTTGAATATCATTTAACTGCCACTGGTCGTCTTGCCAGCGCATTTCACCACCCAATATCTGACCTGTAGCGCTATTTAATGACCAGTTTTCTGGTGCCGCCATGGCTTTGGCTAAGCCTTTATTGAGTGGGCTTTCACTACCCATATTGAGGTTTACTTGTTGCCATTGCAAAGCAGATGCATAGGCTTTTGGCTGCAAAGCAGCGGCTTGTAATTGGTAGTTTGCAGTAAGTGTATCTTGTTTAGGTTGAACCTTGATGGTGCCTTGCAAACCTGTTACTTGCAATTGTTCACCAGCACCGTTTATATCATTAAGCTGGAATTGATGTTGGCTTTGCTGACTATTAGCTTGCCAGTTCCATTGACCCTTATAGTCAATATCACCCGTGGTTGCCTGTAAGGGCCAATTAACTTGTTGCTGTTGCTGAATAGCTGCCAAATCCATGGTCTTGGCATTGGCCTTTAGAGCACCTTCTTGAGAGCTAAAATCCCAATCAAATTGTGCCTGTAGGGTCGGGGCAAAGGGTTGAGCTTGGCCAGCAAAATCAAGGGCAATCCTATTACTACCAAAGGCGATTTTGCCTTCCCCTAAAAGATCAAATTCTGGCCAGCCACGCAATCTAGTGTCACGGGCATGGAGTTGATAAAAACCTTGGCTAGGGCGATTGCTAAATTGACTTCTCCCCGCAGGCAGCTGAATCTGTAAACCTAGTTCGCGACTATTAGCCTGCGACGTTCCTGTTGCTGTTTGCGGCTGCAGGGACAGGTTGATGTCATTCCATTGCCAATCATCATTAGTGGTATTGTAGATAATTTCTAGAGGCTCACCATTGCTAAGATTTAAGCGATCATTAGCAAATAGTAAGACTTGGTTTTGGCGCTGTTGGCTTTCAACCTGATTGGCGGAAAGCTTACTATTGGGCGCTAATGTCATTTTCCAAGTCGAAGGTGACATATCAAATGCTAATTTAGCCAAGCCTTGTACTTGCTGAATACCTAAAGGAATTTGTTGCAAAAGGGGATGTTTTTGCGGTACCACATAATAGCCACTGACATAGGCTTCACCTTGCCAATTGTTGGTATTGCTATAACTGAGATCTTGCAGTTGTGTAAACAGCTGATATTGGCCACTGGGTGCTTGCCAAGTGGCATTAAAAATACCATCCAGTGCCAGTGTTTGTTGGTTACCCAGTAAGCTATCTGTGCTGTCTTTTAGAGCTACTGTGACTGGGATTTGTGCCGTTGCGCGCATTTCCATATCACGTAAAAACAGACTATCAATGGTGCTTTCTTGCAAATTAAAATAGTCCCAATTAGGTTTTAGGGACAGTTGGCTACCAATATTTATTTGCCACTCGTCTTGATCTTGTCCCTTAAGCATATGGGTCAAGTTAGCATCCAAATTGATATCTGTAGCAAGTTCTGTATTGGTTTGAATTTGCAATTGGAATTGATGTTCACCCCGTGCCGCTGCTAACCATTGTTGTAGGCTTTGTTGCTGATCACTAGGCACATCAATTTGCCAATTACTGACCATACGGCCTTGTTCCACAGGTAAGGCAAATTGATCGGGTATAAAATTAGCCAATAATTTCTGCATTACGGGAATATTTAGTGCCATTTGCCCTTGCCAGTTAAGGGAGCTTGCAGACTGCCGCATTTGCGATGTGAGTTTAGCTACGGGCGCACTTTGCTGTTTGGTAAATAAAGTTGCTGCGATGCTATTATCGTTAGCAAAATCGGCTTCAAAAAATAAATCTTTATTATCTGCAGTGGTTATTTTGGCTACGCCATGGGCTTTTTCTGGGTTGGCTTTAAATGTGCCAGCTAGGCTAAAGGCCTGCCCCAAAGCGGTGTCTGGGGCGCTGATATTGCCATTAATTCGCTCAATATTGATATCTTCAGGTAACAGCTGTAACCAACGCTGGGGTAGCAATAAATAAATAGGTAGTGAATCTATATTGGCTTGGGCTTGCTGGCTATTAAAGGTGACTTTGCCAATATTCAGTGTGGGAAGTATGCCTTGCCAAAGGTCAACTAATTGATAGTTAAGTTGGATATTTTGTAATTTGACTTCAGTCAAATGTTCTGTGGTTTCTTGCTGACCATGTAAATTCTGAATTAACCAGCCATCATAACTAGGATAACCGACTTGTAAGTCTTTAACGGCAATACCAGTATAGGGTTGGCTAAATTTAGCTGCTAGGGGGAGCCACCAAGGTATAGCAGCATATAACACGAGTATAATGAGCAGTATGGGGAGGAGTAAAAAACGGAATAATTTGCTTAACATACTAGCAACTCAGGGTATTAATCATCATTTAGGCTAATTAATCATAAACTTTTTGCTTATATTCGCATAAGTCTTCAATTATACAAGAGCCGCATCTTGGCTTACGAGCGAGGCAAGTATAGCGACCATGTAAAATCATCCAATGATGAGCATCTAATAAAAATTCTTTAGGCACAAATTTTAACAGCTTTTGCTCGACTGCCAAGACATCTTTTCCGGGAGCAACTTTAGTACGATTACTCCAACGAAATATATGGGTATCAACGGCCATAGCCACCTGTCGAAAAGCAGTATTTAAGACGACATTGGCTGTTTTACGTCCTACTCCAGGCAATGCCTCTAAGGCTTCACGATTATTAGGCACTAAACCATTATGTTGGTCGACTAATATTTTGGCAGCCTTGATAACATTTTCCGCTTTCGAATTATATAAGCCAATGGTTTTGATATAGGACTTTAGGCCCTCGAGACCAAGATCAAGAATTTGTTGGGGGGTATTAGCTACAGGAAAAAGTTTGTCAGTGGCTTTATTGACACTAACATCCGTTGCTTGTGCAGACAGGGCAACAGCCACTAGTAGCTCATAGTGGCTGGTATAGTTTAATTCGGTTTGTGGATTAGGATTGTCATCCCGCAAGCGGGTAAAAATAGCCTGGCGTTTGTTTTTATTCATAGGCGTTATTTATCCACGTTTAGGTTATCGTACCTGTGACCCTTATGCGGCGTGATTCTTTCGTGCTGGTGTCACTAACTTGTTGCCGCTTAGCTAACTGGGTATCGCCAATATTCTTTAAAGCAATCAATAACCCCATACCGATAAAGGCACCTGGGGGTAGAATAGCAAATAGGAAACCTTGATAACTGGAAAACAATGTTATGGTCCAGTCCCTAGCAGGTTCACCAAATAGCAGATGCATATCTGCAAATAAAGTACCTTGGCCTAATATCTCTCGCATTGCACCTAACAAGATCAAAACCACACTAAAGCCAACACCCATGGCGAAACCATCAAGTAGGGCAGGCACGACTGGATTTTTACAGGCGTAAGCCTCAGCGCGACCAAGGATGGCACAGTTAGTCACAATGAGGGGAATAAAGATACCCAAAATCAAGTATAGCTCATAGGTAAAGGCCTGCATTAATAGTTCAGCAATGGTTACCAAGGCCGCAATAATCATCACAAAAGTAGGCAAGCGCACATCACTATTGACCCGATTACGGGTCATGGAAACCAGACCATTGGCAGCTACCATAACTAATGTGGTGACAATCCCCAGGCCTAGGGCGTTGACCACATTATTAGTCACAGCAAGTAGAGGACACAAACCAAGTAGTTGTACTAAAGCCGGGTTATTTTTCCACAGTCCGTCAGTAAACAGTTGTTTGGTTGCTGACTGCATATTACTGTCCCTCTTTGCTGGCACTAGCAGCCGCCAATAAAGCATCTTGATTTTGCTGCAAATAAACTAAACTAGATTCCACCGCGGTAATCACTGCCCGGGGCGTTACGGTGGCTCCAGTAAATTGGTCAAAGTCACCACCTTCTTTGGTGACCGCCCACTTATGAGAAGTTAGCGTCGCACCAATAAAATCATCAACCCATTTGGACTTTTGATAATCTATTTTATCACCTAGCCCTGGGGTTTCCTTATGACCAGTAATACGCACTCCCGTGATAGCGCCTTGAGCATCCATACCAACTAAAATATAAATAGGGCCACTGTAACCGTTAATACTGGTAACTGGGAAAATCCAGCCTGTTAATTCACCATCTCGCCAGGCAGCGTAGCCCAGACTTTCTTTACTTTGTTCTAGCTGTTGCGCATTGGGCAAGGCAAAACTATGTTGTAACAATTCTTGATCAAAATATTCACTGGGCATCACTTCTGTGAGGGCAGCAATTTGTGCCATACGCTGGTTTTCGCTAATCAACGACTTGGTGGCGACATAAATGATCGCTAAGGCTGCCGCTGCAACAATCGCCATGGCACTAAGGTTTAGGGCATTAGCCCGGATATTTTGCCACAATCCCATTGATTTCTGTTCGCTCATAAGCCGGTATGCCTCAAGATTGCTGGCCGTAGGCCTTAGGTCGGGTGTATTGATCAATTAATGGCGCGGCCAAGTTCATCAATAACACAGCAAAAGCCACTGCATCAGGGTAATTACCCCAGGTACGAATAA
>DNNY01000196.1 GCA_003497765.1 Oceanospirillaceae bacterium | reverse complement strand
GCCTTCGGGATGGCCTGCTAATCCCATTTTCTGCATACCATACTTTTCAAATAAACCCGTCTCTAGTACTTCCATAGAACTACTAAACTCGCCTACTGGATTCGTTACACCGCCACCAATCAATAGTCCTTCAGTAACCCCTGTTTCAGCTTGTAAAGAGGCCAGATTTTGTTCCAGAAATTGCGCTGAAGGTATAGAACGTGCTGCAAAGTGAGGTACCGGATTAAACCCCTCATCTTTGAGTCGACGCACGGTTTTAACCGTATCAGCAAAATCAGATCCTGGTAAAAAAGTGACATAGACCGTACAGCCAGGGCGTAAAATATTAGCAAAATTGTCAACTTTTGCCGCCCCACCAGGAGTAACTTCAACAGTTGTTTTTTGCATCAGATCAATAATAGCCTGTTTTTCAGCCACCGCAGATAAAGCCATAATCACGATCTCCGAATTTGACTTGTTAAGCCTCGTGATAACCACCAGCGGCAACTAATTGCGCTAGTCTTTCATCAGTATATTCTTGTTCAAGGCGGGCAACAGTAACCTGCAGTACCGCCTGTAAATCATCGTCACAGGGCTGATTATCGCGCCGCCACTCAGATAAATAGCCATCGGTGCCGTGCATACCTGATCGCATGGCTGCTCTATCAATGGCCTTCTCAAAGCGCTCAGACAAAGGTTGCTTGGCCGCTTTGCGTCCCTGTTTAACAATCACTTGCGCAGGAATATCCCGCCACATTACCAAAGTTAATGTTGCCATTTAATTACCTTAGCTTCATTCTGTTGCATAAATTGCTGCAAATCTTGAGCCATTTGCCCATAACCGGTCACAATTTTCTGGTACTCCAAACCCAAACTTTGGGCTGCAGCCTCAGCATAATGATCAAGTTCACGGCTTTCATCTTGGGCCATGTAGACCAACTTTTTATAATGGCCAAATAACATGGGGATTAATTTAGGCTTAACCGTTAACCCCATACCCTGCATTATCAGTTGGTCAAAATGCCGGGCTAAGTAATCTGTTAAGTAAAAGGTACCTAACTCTGCCTCAGCTAATTGCGCAAAAACTTGGCTACCAGCGTAAAATTCATAACAATGTGCACCCTGTAAACGCTGAACCTGATATTTTTCTAATACCTTATCCAACTGGCCGCCCGTACCACAATCAGCAAAGCCAACAAACACCTGATCATATTCACCGGCAAAATCTTTTAAGCGCTGCTCTACGGCAGCTGGGATTTTTTCTGGTCGATTATGCAATTCAGCTGGAATTTGCGAAATACGCACATTATCCCAACCATTGCTTCGCGCTACAGCCGAGACTTCACGAGCAATAGCACCACACGCAATAATTAACAATTTGGCCGGCTGCATAATAGATCGCGGGATTAAATTACGAATATCAGGCTCTGGCCCGACGTTCCATGATCAAGGTTTTTGCCGTCTCAACTGCCACAGCAGCATCACGACAATATGCATCGGCACCTATGGCTTCACCAAACTCTTCATTTAATGGAGCACCACCAACTAATACCAAATAATCATCACGAATACCCTGCTCCTTAAGGGTATCAATAACCACCTTCATATAGGGCATGGTTGTGGTTAACAGGGCTGACATGCCCAAAATATCGGGTTTATGCTCTTCCAAAGCGGCAATATAGTCTTCCACTGGTGTGTTAATACCAAGGTCCACCACTTCAAAGCCGGCACCTTCCCACATCATGGCTACCAGATTTTTACCAATATCGTGAATATCACCTTTTACCGTACCAATAACGGCCTTACCTAGGGGTTCTGCACCCGTTTCGGCTAGTAGTGGCCGCAGAATGGCCATACCGGCTTTCATGGCGTTGGCCGCCATCAATACCTCAGGCACAAATAAGATACCATCGCGGAAATCAATACCAACAATTGTCATACCTGCAACCAAGGCTTCATTTAACACCTTATCTGGTGCCCAACCACGGTCTAGTAGAATCTGCGTGCCCTCGGCAATTTCGTCTTCCATGCCGTCATAAAGATCGTCATGCATTTGTTCTACCAACTCTTCGTCACTTAGCGTACTAAGATCTAAATCATCTTCATATTGATCATCGGACATTGATATCACTCCTGCAAATAATCATATCCCAAACACAATCGGGGACCCTGTGGCGGCTAGGTTATCAGGCTTGATATTGGACGCTGACATTTTCACGACAACAGATTACCGGAAAACGACTAACTACTGCTTTTGCATTACAAACCTTATGACTAATCATAACATTTTCTAATTTACATGGACTTGAGGAAATTACAGGTACTATGAACCCTGCTCAATTATAACTTTTGAATATAACAATAATGTTATTTATTTATGTGAAAACGACCTTTATTGTTCACTCACTTCAAGAAGGCCTGCCATATCCTTCCACATTCCAGTAAAATGCCCAGCGTTTAAGCATAACCGATTATTAAACTCGAGGTTCCTAACATGGCAAAGATTATCGACGGTAAGCAGTTCGCTGCCGATTTGCGAGAGAAAATGGCCAAACAAGTTACATCCCTTGCTGACCAGCATCAAATAACACCGGGCTTAGCGGTTGTTCTGGTAGGTGAAGATCCAGCTAGCCAGGTGTATGTGCGCAACAAAGGCAAACAAGCCACGGAATGTGGCATTAACTCCATTGAACATAAACTTGATGAATCAACAAGTGAAGCAACACTACTGCAACTGATTAGTGACATGAATCAGGATTCAGCAATCAATGGTATCTTAGTTCAGCTGCCCCTGCCTAAGCATATTGATGCCGATAAAGTACTAAATGCAATTGACCCAACCAAAGATGTTGATGGCTTCCATCCCATTAATGTCGGGCTTTTAGCTACGGGTGGCAAAGGTATGATTCCTTGTACCCCCTTGGGCAGTCTAATGTTGCTTCAAGATCACTTGGGTGATTTAACAGGACTAAATGCCGTTGTGGTTGGGCGTTCCAATATCGTTGGCAAGCCCATGTTTAATTTACTTTTACAACAAAGCTGCACCGTAACTGTTGCGCACTCCCGCAGCCAGAATATTGAAGCCATTGTGAGAGCAGCCGATGTTGTTGTTGCGGCTGTTGGCGTGCCTGAACTTGTTAAAGGGTCTTGGATCAAGCCTGGAGCCACGGTTATAGATGTAGGCATAAACCGTATTGAAGTAGATGGTGGCAAAACCAAACTGGTGGGTGATGTTGATTTTGCCAGTGCTGCTGACGTTGCTGGCGCCATTACTCCGGTCCCCGGCGGTGTTGGCCCCATGACCATTGCCTGTTTGCTCTACAATACTTTGGTTGCCGCTTGCCGACAACATCAGGTTGAACTGCCACCAGCCTAATTAGAGACACAAAAAAGCCCGC
>DNNY01000207.1 GCA_003497765.1 Oceanospirillaceae bacterium | reverse complement strand
TGGGCCCGATAACCGCATATCCATGCGGTCGGCACGATCCGTCAGGGTATAGGTGCTGGAAAAAAATAGAGCTTGTTTAGCAAGGCTAAATAAATCATGTTGATAGCCAAGCACGACACGCAATTCAGTATGGTCGGTATAGGTTGGCCGCTGTGCTGCTGGCAAAGTGAAGCTTGCCATAGCCTTTGTTTCTGTACAGGCCAAACGATCATCGTCCGTCAATTTTTGACCTTGCTGGAGACCACCGATGTTTTCTCTAACAACGGTGCTGCGACTACCAAATTCTATTGGGGTTTGGAAGCCACCAGCCACAGCAAGGTAAGCGCGCGCACCCTGTTGGCAGAAGCCCAGATTGATATGCGCCCCTGCAGTAACTTTATGTGATGTCCATAAGTCATGCTCTACCCCATCAATTATTAGCGCCATAGGCGCGCCAGTGACAGCAATATAGGTATCCACTTGGGTTTGCAGTTGTAAGCCACCAAAACTTACTTCAATAGCGCAAGCATTGGGCTGATTTCCGAGTAGGCGATTGGCCCAAGCATAAGCTTGTTGGTCTAAAGGCCCACCATTAGTTAAACCAATTTGATGGACACCAAAGCGGCCACTATCTTGGAGTAAGCTCAGCAAACCGGGCTGTTTGACGAGCATGGTCATAAGCTAGATTCCAATAACAGTTGTTCGTTACCACCTTGTTGTAAAAACTCAGCTCGGCTAATGGGTTCAAATTTAATTTGGTCGCCAACATTGACTGGCATCGGTGGTTCTTGCTCAGCATTAAACATAGGCGTAGGGCATAAACCAATCAGATTCCAACCACCAGGCGACTGGCTAGGATAAACCGCTGTTTGCCGATCGGCGATAGCCACTGCACCCTTTGGTACTTTTAACCGCGGTGTGGCTTTGCGCGGGGCAGCAAGACGCTCGTCTACTTCACCCAAATAAGCAAACCCAGGGGCAAAACCAATAGCATAAACTTGATAATGGCGACTATGATGGAGGGCGATAGTATCCGCTACACTTAATTTTGCTGCGGCAGCCAATTGCGCTAAATCAGGTCCAGATTCCTCACTATAGTATACAGGTAAGTGAACCAACTTTCCCTGACTAATGGCTGCATCTTGGATTTGTGCCAATGCCTGTTTGATAAGCTGTTTGGCTTGATAATGATCACCGATATGGAGATGATAAATAACCAGTAAGGAAGCATATGAGGGCACTAGGTCAACTAATAACGATCCCATAGACTGGCGCAGTAAACCGGCACAGGCGCTTATTTGCGCTGTGGTGTCGGCAGCTATCTGATCATTAAAATAAATGATAAAGCTGTTTTCACTGGCAATCTCTATACGCATCAAGCTGTTTCCGACTATTTCCGACTAAGAAGATTGCTCAAGCAAAGCACGAATTTCGTGAATGGCAGCAATACCAGCGTCATTATCACCATGAACGCATAAGCTATCGACTTTAAGCTCTAAGACCTTGCCATTGATGCTGGTAATGGTGCCTTTATTTAGTAACTGTTTTACTTGCTCTAACATGCCTTTATGGTCATGAACAGCGCCTGGCTTGCTGCGGGCAACGAGACGGCCATCATCTTCATAGGCGCGATCGGCAAAAGCTTCAAAGTATAATTTAAGGCCTAACTGGTCGGCGGCAGCTTGATGCTCTAACCATTGCCCTGTGGCTTGTAACATTAAACGCAGAGGGAGAGGGTAACTGGCAATAGCTTCCATAACTCTGGCCAGTATATCTGGTTTGGTCATCATATCATTATACAAAGCGCCATGGGGTTTAACATACGCTAAATGCAGACCTTGTGCCTTGGCCATGCCGTCCAAAGCGGCAATTTGATAATGCAGTAAAGCTTGCAGTTCAGCCCCTGAACAATTTAATGAACGACGCCCAAAACCGACTAAATCTGGGTAAGCAGGATGGGCACCCACCATAACACCATGGGCTTTGGCTAGAGCCAAGGTGTTTTGGATCACTACGGGATCTCCAGCATGAAAGCCACAGGCAATATTGGCCTGATCTATATGAGCCATAGCCTTGGTATCCTGCCCCATAGTCCAGGCCCCATAGCTTTCACCAAGGTCGCAGTTTAATAACATAGGTCAATTCCTTACATAATAGCCAAGCAACTATTTAACTTATCGGTAACTAACATACACCCTGGAGCATGGGTGATACAAAAGGGTGGTTTAGCCTTTTCGACAGCTACCTGCGGGGTAACACCGCAGGCCCAAAATACGGGTACTTCATCGGCATTAACCGTCACAGCATCACCAAAATCAGGCGCAGCAAGATTGTTAATGCCGATTTGGCTTGGATCACCAAAATGTATCGGTGCGCCATGCACAGAAGGAAAACGGCTACAAATTTGAATAGCTCTAATGGCATCAGCGGCTTTAAAAGGGCGCATACTTACCACCATATTACCCTTAAAAGGCCCCGCTTCCTGACAGGATATATTTGTACGATACATAGGAACGTTAACCCCTTCACTTAGATTGCGCACTTCCAGTCCATCGGCTAACAAGGCTTCTTCAAAGGAGAAAGAACAACCCAGAACAAAAGCAATCAGATCATCACGCCAATGGGCTGTTATATCAGTAACTTGTTCAACAGCAACACCGTTTTCAAAGATACGGTATTGGGGTATATCTGTACGAATATCAAGATCTACACCCAAACTGGGTAGATGATAATCCCCTGGCATAGCTGACATGCCAATTATTGGGCAGGGCTTGGGGTTTAACTGACAGAATTTTAGAAAATCATGGGCCCAGTCAGCAGGTAAAATACATAGATTACCTTGCACAAAACCTGGACATAGACCAGATGTATTGGTACCCATGGCACCACTACGAATGCTGTGGCGTAATGCGGCAGGGGTTTGCTGTTGCTTCATAGTAAGTGCTTTCAAGATCTGTGCAGAATAAAAAGGCTAGTACCAACAATCGATGGCTATTTTGCCTCCCAAAGCAAAGACTGTCTAATCAAATGTTAAATGAATAACTGATAACAATACCATATCAACTGATAAATACTAGTGTCATTTTTAACCTATTTAGGGGTAAATTTTGCTAAATTAACTAATAATTGATTGAAAAAATTTGTCTTAGGAACTTTCTACTATAGACAATCATCAAATTAAGGTATGGTTTTATTTAATATTCTTAATATTGGCGTGAATGCTTAAGATTGTGGGTTAGCAACTTGCGCAATAACACCAACTGGGCAGACAATTAAGCATCAGTCTGACGCGTTAATTATACGTTTTATCAACAACAGGATGGTTGCGGTGATATATGTTGCAGATTAATAAGTGGGTTTGGTCATGGATGTCTATAAGTCTGTTATGCATTAGTTCATACACTACTCAGGTACAAGCTGACTTTACCCAGCGGGCAGAGGTCAAAGAGTGGCTAGCTACCCAAGATAAACTGGGCTATAGCCAACCAGAAGTATTGCAACTATTGCGGCAGGCAAAATACCAACCTAAGGTATTACCAACCCTAGAGAAAGCCCCTGAAAGAACTTGGGTATGGTCTGATTATCGGCAACGCCTACTGTCAAAACAACGCATAAAGGCTGGCCGTAAATTTATTAAGAAGCATGCCGCTTTATTACAAAAACTAGAGTCTGAGTATGGTATTCCAGCTGAATATATAGTTGCCATTGCTGGGGTAGAAACCAATTATGGAAGAACTATGGGGCGTTATGCCACTCTGGGTACCTTAGCCACATTAGCTTTCGAGCACCCCCGTCGACAAACGTTTTTTAGGCGAGAGCTAGCGCAGTTTTTGTTACTAAGTTATGAGTATCAACTTGAGCCATTAGCAATCAAAGGTTCTGCCGCTGGTGCCATGGGTATGGGTCAATTTATGCCTTCCAGTTATCGAGCCTATGGTGTTGATGGTGATAGTGACGGTCGTATTAATTTACTAAGTAATAACATCGATAGTTTGACCAGTATCGCTAACTATTTAAAGCGCCATGGATGGCAGCCTAATACGCCAGTTATGTTGCCAGTGACGATCACCGAACAAGCCCTACCCCACATCAGTAAGCGACCAACCAAGGGGGGTGAAGATCTTCGGACCTGGCGTAATCTTGGCGTTAGCTGGCAAGAACATCTAGCTGCTGATAACGCTAACGATAAAGTGGACTATCGTCTATATCGGTTTACCACCCATGCAGAGCCAGAATATATTTTGGCAACAGGTAACTTTTATGCCATAACCCGATATAATCATTCCTTGTGGTACGCACGTTTGGTAGCCGAATTGGCTGAACTGTTGAGGCAATAGCAAAAAAATGTGGCAAAACATGGTACAAAACAGAACGATTAACCTAGTTGGTAAGCTTTTATGGGTTTTGTTTGCCGTTATTTGGCTGGCTGCTTGTAGTTCTAAACCAACTTCCACACCTGCTTTAACCCCAGAAGGTAATTTAAAGAGTGCGGGTACGCGCTATAGTATTAAGCAAGATCATGGGCCCGCTGAGCATATGGATATGTCCAATGCGGCTGATGCTGTGCCGAGGGATGAACCACATAGTCGTGGGGGCAATAAATCCACTTATGAAGTATGGGGCAAAAAGTATAATGTGATGCCATCCAGCCGTGGCTTTACCCAACGTGGTTTAGCTTCTTGGTATGGTAAAAAATTCCATGGACATCTAACGTCTAATGGCGAGATCTATGATATGTACGCCATGACCGCTGCCCATAAAAATTTGCCTTTGCCTACCTACGCAAGGGTGACTAATTTAGAAAATGGCCGAATGGTTATTGTTAGAGTAAATGATCGGGGGCCATTTCATGGTGATCGGGTAATTGATTTATCTTATGCGGCAGCGAGCAAATTGGGATACCATAAAAAGGGTGTTGCTACGGTGCTTATTGAAGCTATTGATGCAAAAACTTGGAGTGCTGCTGGTGAGGAAGCTCTGCGTCGTCAACGGCAACAAGGCATAGTGCAGGAGGTAACTAAACCAAGCGCTAAAAGTCAGCCAACTGTGGCCGTTAGTCAGGTAGAAACCCAGCCTAATAGTCAGAAGATGACGCTGCAAAGTAAACGTTTGCCTGGTTACTATGTACAATTTGCTGCTTTATCAAAGGTTTCGGCTGCATTTAATCTTAGTGGACAATTAAAAAGCCAGTTACGCCGCGCTGATATATTGGTAGAGCAAGCCACCAATGGCCAACTCTATCGGGTTATTATTGGGCCTATCGTGGATCGTAAGAGTGCTGAAACCCTGATCAAAGAGGTTACCAATAATGGTTTTGCCACGCCCTTATTGGTACTGCCAAAAAACTAGTAAGGTGAGCTGAATAGTTTGGTTAGGCCTCTGTGTGGGGCTATATCGTTGAAATGAAAAAACAGTGTTTTCAATAGTGCTCGCAAATTGCTAGCAAAAAAGAGCAGGTGTGAACTATTAATCCTAATTGAATGCTGCCGATTGTGTTATAATCTGCCGCCATAATTGAGACACAAAATGATGTGGAGTTTAACAAACATGAGAATGCCAACGCGAAGCCTTATAGTGCTCTTGTTAACCATGCTGGCGAATCTGGTATGGGCTACTGCCCTGGTGCCTCAGGCACCAAAATTGGCTGCTAATGCATACTTGTTAATGGATGCCGATTCTGGGCACATCATTGTTGAGCATAATGCTGATGAGAAGGTGCCACCAGCTAGTTTGACAAAAATGATGACAGCCTACATCTTGGCCTATGAAGTTGAGGTGGGTAATGTTTCTTTGGCTGATGAAGTGCGCATTAGTGAGAAAGCATGGCGCACAGAAGGCTCGCGCATGTTTATCCAAGAGGGCAAATTTGTGTTGCTCGAAGATCTTATGCGGGGTGTGGTTATACAGTCCGGTAACGATGCAAGTGTCGCTGTGGCTGAACATATAGCGGGTAGTGAAGAGGCCTTTGCGGATTTAATGAATCAGCATGCTGAGCGTTTGGGTATGACGAATACACGCTTTTATAACTCCACAGGGTTACCCGATGAAGGACATTTAACCTCCGCGCGTGATTTAGCCATCTTAGCTCGAGCCATTATTAATGATTACCCAGATCATTATGCTGTCTACGCCGAGAAGGAATTTACCTTTAACAAAATCCGCCAGCCTAATCGCAATAAGCTACTGTGGCGTGATAGTACTGTTGATGGCTTAAAAACAGGTCATACTCAGGCCGCAGGTTATTGTTTAGTAGCTTCCGCTAAGGAAGACGGACAGCGTTTGATTTCTGTCATCATGGGCGCAAAAAGTACTGAGTCTCGTGCCCAAGAAAGTCAAAAGTTATTAACTTATGGTATGCGTTTCTTTGAATCACACACTTTATATGATGCCGGTGAAAGTTTGCAGCGAGTCCGTGTTTGGGGTGGTGAAACGGACTATCTTAATTTGGTAGTGACTGATGATATGATGGTTACTGTGCCTCGTGGTCAAGCCAAAAATTTACAAGCTAATATTGAAATTAATCCCGAGATTACTGCCCCCATTGAACAGGATCAGGCTCTAGGTAGTCTGCGTATTATGCTAGATGGTGAGTTAGTTGCTGAACAGACTTTGGTGGCGGCAAAAGCCATCTCTGATGGTGGCTTTATTAAAAATATGACTGATGGTGTGGCCAAATTTATGCAGGGAGTCTTGGATTAATGGCCCCTAATCAGACAGCTACTGATGAAGTAAAGATCGTTTTTCCCTGTGATAATTATTCACTGCGTATTGTGGGGCGTAAAACAGACGACTATAGTGCTTGGGTTATCGCTTGTGTAAAAGATTTGGCACCTGATTTAGAGATGGAAAAGGTACAGGTTGTGGATAGTCGCAATGGTAGTTTCCAATCTGTACGCTTAGCCATTTGCGCTCAAAGTGAGGAGCATTTAAGCACTATCCATAAAGCATTAATGGCTAGTGGCAAGGTGCAGATGGTCATTTAGTCATGGCTCAATTGCGGGTGCGCTATTTGGGTTTGCAGCCCTATAAACCAAGTCTACAGGCGATGCAGGATTTTAC
>DNNY01000041.1 GCA_003497765.1 Oceanospirillaceae bacterium | reverse complement strand
CCGTAAGCTATCTGTAGCAACCTCTAACCAGTCTGAAGATAAGGAAAATGCCCTATGAGGATAGCGGTGATTGGTGGTGGCATCAGTGGTAATACAGTTGCCTATTATCTCCACAAAGACCATGATCTAACCTTATTTGAGGCGGGTGATCATCTGGGTGGTCATACTCATACTCATACAGTGGAGTGGGGTGATGAGACGCTGTCTATTGATACGGGTTTTATTGTTTTTAATGATCGTACATACCCACTTTACAATGGCTTACTAGATCGGCTGGGTGTGTCTGGTCAAAAGACTGAAATGAGTTTTTCAGTAAAGAACTTGAAAACTGGGTTGGAATATAACGGCCATAACCTAAATACCCTATTTGCGCAGCGCAGCAATATTTTTAGTCCTCGTTTTTATCTGATGATAAAAGATATTTTACGCTTTAACCGCCAAGCTCGTGAATTAAGCAGGAGCATGGCTGATGATTTATCTTTAGGTGAATTGCTGAAAAAAGAGGGCTATGGTGAGCAGTTTATTCATAGTTATATCTTGCCAATGGGGGCAGCTATTTGGTCGACAGATCCAGATACCATGCTGAGTTTCCCAGCACGTTTCTTTGTGCGCTTCTTTGATAATCATGGCTTACTAGATTTACGCAATCGACCTCAGTGGTATGTTGTTAAAGGTGGTTCTGCTCGTTATGTGGAGGTCATGTCAGAAGGCTATAAACAAAATGTACACCTCAATACCCCAATTGAGTGGGTAAGAAGAGAACTTAGACAAGTGGTCGTTAAACCACTTAATCAGCCTGAACAGCGTTTTGATAAAGTCTTTATGGCAACCCATTCAAATCAGAGTCTAGCCATTCTAGGTCAGCAAGCTACACCTAAAGAACGACAGGTTTTATCTAGTATTCCCTATCAAGATAATGAAGTGGTTTTGCATACAGATGCTAGCTTAATGCCTCGCAATCGTCTTGCTTGGGCGGCATGGAACTACCAAATTGCTGCTGATTATGCTGCCAGTGGCCAGCAACGCGCTACCGTAACCTATCATATGAATTGTCTGCAAGGTCTAGATTCAAAGCAGGACTTTTTTGTTACCTTAAATGCTACCGAGCAGATTGATCCAGACAAAATTATTAAGCGATTAAACTACGCCCATCCGGTGTTCACCCCCGAGGGCGTTAACTTCCAAGATCAACAAGCCGATCTGAATAGTGGCCCCATATTATATTGTGGAGCCTATTGGGGCAAAGGTTTTCACGAAGATGGTGTTGCTAGTGCTATGGCAGCCATTAGGCATATGCAGGAGCATGCAGATGCATAGTGCTCTTTATCTTGGCAAAGTAAGGCATAAACGTATGCAGCCCACTCTGCATGCCTTTGCTTACCATTTGTTTATGGTTTACTTGGACCTTGATGAACTGCCTAAACTATTTGATCGCTACTGGTTTTGGTCGGTTGATAAAGCTAATTTAGCTTCGTTTAGGCGTCGAGATCATATGGGGCATGAAAGTCGAACTTTAAAGCAAGCAGTGCAGGAGGAAGTCTATAAAGCCACTGGTAAACATCATAATGGCCCAGTTCGTTTACTCACTCATTTACGTTATTTTGGCCATTGTTTTAACCCAGTTAGCTTTTACTATTGCTTTAGTGACGATGATAAAGAGCTAGAATTTATTGTTTGTGAAGTACATAACACGCCGTGGAAAGAACAACATATTTATGTATTGGATGCTAATAATCCACAAACATCGTTGCCCAATCGCTATAAGCAACCCAAAGCCTTTCATGTGTCGCCATTCTTGCCAATGGATATGGATTACGAGTGGCTTATGTCGGCACCTGCTAAACGGCTTAAAGTACACATGAGTTGTTGGCGCCAGGAACAGCGGGTATTTGATGCTAGTTTAGCTTTAAAGCGAATGCCTATAAGTGGTATCAATTTATCCAAAGTACTACTTAACTTTCCATTTATGACAATGAAAATTGTATTTTTGATTTATTGGCAAGCTCTGCGCCTCTGGCTTAAGAGAGTGTCCTTTTATCCTCACCCACAAAAAGACTGAAGCAAGGATTGTAAATATGAAAACAAATATTATTCCCGCAATTAGCCCAGTAATGGGCGTTGACAAAAAGCATTGGTCACATAACCTAGCCCGCAAACAGGTATTTAAATATCTTAACCGCTTGCAAGGTGGCCAAGTATTATTAGAAGAGGGTGGTCAGGTGACCACTTTTGGTGAGATTGAAGACCCTTCAAATCCCACAATTGTGGTCAATGTAAATGATAGTCGCTTTTGGCTTGATATCTCCATGCATGGTGGTTTAGGGGCGGGTGAAAGCTATATGCAAGGGCGTTGGTCTTGTAATAATTTAGTGGCCTTGCTGCGGTTAATGTTACGCAATGTGGAATTAAGTGATGGTATTGACCGTATTAATGGCGCCTTACACACTGCGCAGCAAACTTGGCATAGATTGCGTCGTAATACGGTGTCGGGTAGTAAAGACAATATACAAGCCCATTATGACCTAAGTAATAGCTTGTTTAGTTTATTTTTAGATGCTCGTATGATGTATTCAAGTGCCTACTATCGCACTCCTGATTTGGATCTTGAGCAGGCCTCAGAAGCCAAGCTGTTGCAAGTGTGCCAAAAGTTGAAACTTGGCCCTCAAGACCATTTGTTAGAAATTGGTACTGGTTGGGGAGGTTTAGCTATTTATGCCGCACAACAGTTTGGTTGTCGGGTCACCACAACCACTATTTCTGAACAGCAATACCAGTACGCCAAGCAGGCTATTAAAGTAGCTGGTTTGAGCAAACAAATCACCTTACTAAAACAGGATTACCGGGAATTAGAAGGCCAATACGATAAGCTGGTGTCCATTGAAATGATTGAGGCCGTTGGCCATGAATTCTTACCTACTTATTTCCAACAATGCGACAAATTGTTAAAACCAGGTGGCAAAATGGTTTTACAGGCTATCACCATTCGAGATGATCGTTATGAGGAGGCTCTTAATCGCGTAGACTTTATCAAGCGGCATATTTTCCCAGGTGGATTCTTGCCTTCTTTGGCGATCATTAAACAGACCCTTAAGCAGACAACTTCATTGCAACCCAGTCATGAAGAAAATATTGCTCTGCACTACGCTCGAACCTTAGCTGACTGGAAGCAACGCTTTGATGAGCAGTATCAAAATGTTATTCAGCTTGGCTATCCGGATGCTTTTGTGCGTATGTGGCGTTACTACCTAGACTATTGCCAAGCTGGCTTTATGGAAGCCCACCTAGGTACGTGGCAAGTTGTGCTGGACAAACAGGGTAGCTAGGTTCCGGTCATGAATTTATCCACTTTCCCGATTCGTATTTTGGCGGAAAGAACTGGTGTTCCACCCTCTACTATAAGGGCTTGGGAGCGTCGTTATGGTATTCTTCAGGCGCAACGGACAGCCTGTGGGCATCGCCATTATACTGAGGATGATGTGGCCTTGATAAAGCGCCTGCAACAGCGTATTGCGCGTGGTGCCACCATTAGTAAAGCCATTCGTGAACTGGATGCTTTGCAGCATGTGATTAATGGCGTTAATCAGCAAGAACTAAGTGTTAATAGCCAACAATGGCAGCATATGGTTATGGAGCTACTGGAAGCAATTAATAACTTTGATACTTATAAATTAGATGAAACTTACCAAGAGGCACTTTCCCTTTATTCCGTGGATGTAGTGACAGAAAAGATACTGCGACCCACATTAGTTGCATTAGGCAAGCGATGGCCTATTGGTGCAACTAGTGTTGCAGAAGAGCATTTCTTTTCTACCTATTTAAGAAATAAAATTGGCGCTCGAATTCATCATAGTGCGCAGTCTATTGGGCCTACTTTAGTGATTGCTTGTGTACCGGGTGAACATCATGAATTAGGTAGCCTATTATTTGCCTTAAGTGCAAAAAATGCAGGCTATTGTTTATTACTTCTTGGTGCCGATCTGCCTTTGGATCAGATAACACCGGTAGTGAACAAAGTACAAGCGGCTGGGGTAATCTTATCTATGGTAAATAGCACGCCAGATACCGAGTTCGTTAAGCAGCTTGATGAACTGGCTCAGACACTTGATATTCCCATTATGTTAGGCGGTATCAACGATGTTGATGTGGCGTTTGAATCGGTGCATTTGTTAGGCAGTGATTTTTCCAAAGCCATAAACGAACTAGTTGAATTAGTCCCGCTTTATTAATATATAGAAAGCGGGATTATAATAAGTTGTTGCGTTACTCTGATTAGTCGAGTTTCTCAATAATCAGGGTGATTTCACCTACTTTAAATCCCCATTTAGTCATAACCGTTCTATTGATAATGCGGGAATCATTTAGCTGGTACATCCAGTCATCTAAATTAATATTCCATGTTTTACCATTAACATCAATGGCAAGGGTGTAATGCCAATTAAAGGCATAACCAGCACTTTGTCCTGTAGCCACACCAATTACATCACCGGCGGTGCCACTGTAGTTGTTATTAGGTAGTTTTTTAAGCTTCCAAATGCGCTTCTGGGTCTCGCCATCATCATAGACAAAATCTTCATCTAGGATGCCTTCATTGCCGTTCCAAGTACCAGTGAGGTCAGCATCAAAGCGTCGAATGACTTTCCCTGATCGATTTTGAACCATACCATAGGCCTTTAATTCACCATTGAAAAAGGTAGCCATATCGAATTCGGGGGTAGTGGATTTATAATCTGCAGGAACAGTGCCGCAACTAGAAATAACAGCGCCCATTCCTGTAGCCAGGATAAAACGATAAACAAACTTGCTAAATGCTGATGATGTTTTCATGATCCATATCCTATTAGTTGTTGACGTAACTCAGGTTTTTGAGTGTTTTCTGATAACCAAATAGCCGTAAATGCGGTGGCAAAAGCCTTATCTTTTATGCTACCAATGTAAACATCGTTATGAAAAAAGTCACTGTAGTGATCTTTATCTACCGATAATAAAAGACGATCGTTGGCACTGATATTTGGCCATATTTTTTCTAAATCTTCAGTCCACTTGGGGAGGAAATTAAGCTTTTGGCGTTGCCATTCTTTTAGCGTTCCTTTAATTAGTTCTTCACGCTTAAAGTCCCTTGCATAGGTTAGTTCTAAAGATAAGGTGGTTAACGTGTTGTTATAAAACCCTGATGGGGTATATAACCTAGCTGTATAAAGTTTTACCCAAAGCCAATGCACATCGGCTTCACCAACCAACTGATAGTTAGGCACACTGGCTATGACGTTAGCCTTATTAGCAGTATTTTCTTGGTTGCTAAATAAACTCCCAGAGTAGAGCAGCAAAATAAAACCAAAAAAACTGCCCAAGTTTGGCCAAGCAAAACCCTTAAGCATAACCTAAGCGCCTAAAGTAAAGGTCGCCACGCACTAGGATAGGTAAGAGTATTGACCAAGTTATGGCAATTACTGAAGTACTTAATATTGGGCCATAGGGCCAGGTCACAGCACCTAATTGCCAACTAATCCAATACGCATAGCTACCACCTATGGCGCCAACTATCATTAGCCAGGGCAATTTTACGCGCCGTAAAAAGCCCAAACTGTGGCCAAAATTAAGGACAAACGCCACCCAAAGCATCATCAGCCAGAATGGAAATACGTCAAACACAAATAAGCCAATCTGGGTAAAAAAGACATCTAACGCACAGCCAAGAAATATCAACGGCAGAATTTGCAGATCATTTTTAAAACTTGGGGTCAGGATAAAATGTGCCACAAGAATAAGCCCCGGAATAAATAGCCACTCATTGCCACCAAGGACGCAAGCAAGCCAAATTACCTGAAAACTAATTGGTTGAAACCACCGCCATGTGTTCATTTTGTTACCTCTAAGCTGTTTAAAATTATTGTTATTAGCCTTTATATATGCCTTGTTAAAGGGTTTAGACTCTCGGGGTACGGGTTTAAATATCTTTGCTCATTAATATAGTTAGAACCATACTGCTGTAAATAGTGCTTTAGCAAGGTTACTGGGGTTGTTAATGGGATTATGCCTTGTTGATATTTATAAATCACTTCCACAATATGCTGTCGAGCAGCGGAAGGCACGGTCTTTTTTAGATAACCCAGAATATGCAACAAGGTGTTGGTATGATTATTCCGGTTTGCTTGTTTGCCGAGTGCCTGCATAAACTTCTCGAAGTAGTGTTGAGTTAACTCTTCTAAAGGAATCTTTTTGCTGCCACCAAGAAGCCGACCTAGATAACGATAAAGCTCTTGATTATGGGCTAGTAGTAGATATTTATAACTACTATGAAAGCTAATCAGTTTAAACATACTGGGTTGATTTAATACCTCACGGCGAAAGTTACTATAAGCATAAACTCGTAATAGGAAGTTGTCTAACAAACGATCATCGTGCAGCCGTCCTTCCTCCTCAATGGGCATGAGGGGGTATTTTTTTGCCAATGCCTGAGTAAATAGACCCGCAGTTCGATCCTTGTGTGGGTGCCCATTCTGTTGGTAAACCTTGACCCTTGATAA
>DNNY01000142.1 GCA_003497765.1 Oceanospirillaceae bacterium | reverse complement strand
CGTCAGTGGCGGCTGCGGGATTATAAAGTGTTTGCCGAGATGAATGCAGACCCAGAAGTCATGCGTTTTTTCCCTGCGCCCCTAACAGCCGAGCAAAGTAATAATATGGCTGACCGTATCCAATCCCTTATTACGGCAAAAGGTTGGGGTTTATGGGCTGTAGAACGTATTGCTGATGAGCGTTTTTTAGGTTTTGTAGGCTTACATGAGCCCACTGATGACTTTACTTTTAGCCCCTGTGTCGAAATTGGCTGGCGGTTATCCCGTGATACTTGGGGGCATGGTTATGCCTCTGAGGCTGCCAAGGCAGCCCTAGACTTTGCCTTTACGCAATTAAAGCTAGCTAAGGTGATGTCTTTTACGCCCTTGGCTAATACACGTTCTATGGCGGTGATGGAACGTATTGGCATGCACAATATGCAGGCTGATTTTGATCATCCCGCTTTACCCTCTGAGCACACACTGCTGCGCCATGCCTTATATTGTATTACGGCTGAGCAATGGCAGGCCAAATAGCCTAACTTGTTCACTGACACTACTTTAATCATTGCGACCTATAGCTAGCTAACACATAGTTTATAGGTTATGGGTTATAGGTATTCAGGCTGTGCGTTTTCACGTAGAATGCCGTCTTTAATTTTTATCTTTATTTGTTAATCTTTACTACCTTATGCCAACAGCTGCCAATCATCTTGAGCAATCGCTAGCCGAACTAACGGCCTTTTTGGGCTCCAGTACTCCCCAAGCGTGGGTAACTGAGGCTCTGGTACAGCAAGATATTTTGTTAATTGACCATGCCCACTGTGAAAAAAAGGCGGCTTCAACGGCCATGCAGTTAATGTTTCGGTATCCCGAAAAAAGCACTCTGTTGACCAAAATGTCACGCTTAGCCAGAGAAGAGCTTATTCACTTTGATCAGGTATTACGCTTGATGCAGGAGCGCGGAGTGACCTATGGCCATTTACCAGCCTCTCGTTATGCGGCTGGCTTACATAAAATGGTGCGTACCCATGAGCCCGTTAAGTTAATGGATACCCTGATTATCGGGGCTTTTGTTGAGGCACGTTCTTGTGAGCGTTTTGCTGCGCTAATTCCCTTTTTAGATACTGAGCTTAAGGCTTTTTATCGCTCGCTATTAAAGTCAGAAGCCCGCCACTACCAAGACTATTTAAACTTAGCTTTGGCTGAGGCAACAGGCCCAAAAGGGCCAGGTGAAACAGCCTTTTGGCAACGTGTTGAGGCTTTTCGGGCCAAAGAAACTGAGTTAATAAACACCCCTGATAAGCAATTCCGCTTTCATAGTGGTTTACCGACAGTCGCCAGTGGCGTCATTGGCGCCTTGGATGGAGAATAAGATGCATAATAAAGTGGCTCTAGCCAATGTGTTAATGCTGCTGGCAGCGGCTATTTGGGGCTTTGCCTTTGTTGCCCAACGGGTAGGCATGGAAACCATGGGGCCGCATCTGTTTAATGGTGTGCGCTTTATTATGGGTGGCCTAGTATTATTGCCTGTGGTGTATTGGTTAAGTAAACGCCGTCCTGAGCGCAATGAGCAGAAAACCACAAGCACCCAGCAGTTACTTCTAGCTGGATTACTTGCAGGCAGTTTTTTATTTGCTGGCGCAACTTTGCAGCAGGTGGGCTTACAATACACAACGGCTGGTAAGGCTGGCTTTATCACCGGTTTATATATCTTTTTTGTACCTGCCATTGGCCTCTGTTTTGGTATGCGCACCAGTTTAGGCACTTGGTTAGGGGCTATACTGGCTATCTGGGGCCTATACTTATTGTCGGTACGGGATGATTTTACCCTTAGCCGTGGCGATACTTTCCAATTATTATGTGCTATTGCTTTTGCGGGCCATGTATTGGTTATAGGCTTTCTTGCAGGCCGTTATGACACTATTAAACTCTCTGCTATTCAGTTTTTAGTGGCAGGAGTTTTGGCTTTTATTGTCGCCATCTTTACAGAAACCATTACTTGGCAAATGATTGTCGATACGGTGCTGCCACTAGCCTATGCAGGATTAATGTCAACGGGCGTCGCTTATACCTTACAAGTTGTAGCTCAACAACATGCCCATAGCTCCCATGCGGCTATTATCCTTAGCTCCGAAGGGGTATTTGCCGTGTTGGGTGGCTGGTTATTTTTAAGTGAACAATTGCCCATACAAGGTTTATTGGGTTGTGGGCTTATGTTGGCCGGTATGTTGCTGTCGCAATTATGGCCTACACGAAAAGCTTAGGTTGGCTATTAGCAAAAGCTAATTGCTAATTGGAACCTGCCATATATACTAATTGGTTCTATATTAAAGATGGGTAAACCACTAGATTTTAGGGCGCTGTTTAATGCTCTAATCATTGTTTTACAGTGTTTATACCTATATACAGATAAGCCCTAAGGCCCATTATAATGCTTAGTGATCAGTCCCCAGTTTGTCCAGCTGCCTTGTTAAGTAAAGCTCAAGGGTTGCCGCCGATGGCTACTGCGGTAATTAATGCAGGCAATCAATTGGCCATGGAAAGTTCCCGTCAAGCTGAGCTAGAAGGTGTTATTTCGCCTATTTTAGTGGGTGATGAGGATCAAATTCGATCTATTGCGGCCAATATGGACTGGGCTTTAGCTGATAATCAGGTCGTTGCGGCTGATGGTGAACAAGCCGCCGCAGAAGCCGCCTTGGCTCTAGTCCACGCCCAACGGGCGCAAATGTTAATGAAAGGGCATATCCATTCCGATACTTTACTGCGTGCTGTGTTAGATAAACACAAAGGTTTACGCACTGGAGCACGATTAAGTCATGTTTTCTATATGACCGTGGCTAATAGCGATAAAGCTCTATGTATTACCGATGCTGTTATCAATATTGCCCCTGATCTCACCACACAACAACATATTTTGCGTAACTGCATTCATTTAATGCATGCCTTAGCTATAGAAAAACCCAATATTGCCTTGTTATCAGCTACGGAAACACCCACGCCAGCTATGCCTTCTAGCATGTTAGCTAAGGAACTCTTAGCAAGTGTTTCCGATGAGCAACTAGGTGCACAAATCTTTGGTCCTGTAGCTTTAGATGGGGCAATATCACCCGCGGCGGCAAGCATTAAGGGTATTGAAGCTGGTGGTGCGGGCGAAGCTGATGTGATATTGGTGCCAAATATTGAGACTGGTAATGCCATTTTTAAACAAATGGTCTATTTTAGTGGTGCTACAGCCGCTGGTTTGATTTTAGGGGCTAAGGTGCCGATTATATTAACTTCACGGGCAGATCCACCGGCGGCTCGCTTGGCGTCTGCTGCTTTGGGTTCTATTTACGCCCATTGGCTAAAGCAGCAGGGCTAACTTATTAGCTAGTTTGACACCAATTGGTCTATTAACTTTGCCAATTTCTCAATGCCTGGGGCAATTTTTTGGGTATCTATTGAGGAATAACCTAGGCGGAAATAATTAAGCGGTGGGTTATCACCCAAAAAATGAATATCCCCCGGTTCAATAACAATGCCATTCTCTGCTGCTAATTGTTTTAATTCCCCAGTATTCAAATTGTCTGGTCCTTTAATCCAATATGATGAGCCGCCAAAGGAGGGCTTCTCAAAGGCATTAGGCATACATGCTTGAAGCGCTTCGCCCATTATTTGATGGCGCTCTTTATAGGCATTAACTAGGGTGCTGGCGAGGGAGTCATAATATCCTCTGGCGACAAATAGGCCGATGGAACGTTGGTTATTAGCTGGTGGATGACGCACCATTAAGCGCCTTAGAGATCTTGCTTCGGCTATTAATTCCTTACTCGCCACGATATAGCCCAGTCGCAAACCAGGCGCTAGGGTTTTGGAAAAGCTGCCAATATAAATAACACGGCCATGCTGATCTAGGCTTTTTAGTGCTGGCGAGGGCGCTTGTTTAAAGTTAGTTTCACACTCATAGTCGTCTTCGATAATGACGAAATCATGCTCATTGGCCATTTCTAAGAGTTTGCGGCGGCGATCAAGGGGCATGGTTACTGTTGTCGGGTATTGATGACTGGGGGTAGTGTAGACACAATCACAGTCTTTAATGGCATCACTGATAATAAGGCCTTCGTCATCTACTGGCAGTGGTTTAACCTGTGCGGGGTTAATACTGGCTATATTGCGCACATCGACATA
>DNNY01000202.1:963-18801 GCA_003497765.1 Oceanospirillaceae bacterium | reverse complement strand
AGCGGTTTCACAAAACCAAAGGCCAGGGCAAACAACACTAAAGTAAAAGCAAACTTTACAAGTTGGTTGCCATACATCTGTACTAAGGTGCGTTTTGGGTCATTGTTGGCTTTGCCACGGTTAAATTCTCGTCGCATGGCCCAGTATGCTGGCAAGCTATAGATAGCTCCACCCAGAATGACTGAATAACCTGTCACCGCGCTAGTAATAAATAAACCCACTCCGACAATTAGTATTATAATTACCTGAATTTTAAGGGTTTTAATCAACCAATGGGGAGCCTTATTTAACGCCATAGGGCACCTCTACTAAGCTTGGTTGATATTATCTACCTTACCCCGAATAACATCATGGTTATTGGAGCGCAGCAGATTATAGAGATTTTAGTGCCGAATCTCAACCAAAATCGGCTGAATGACAAGATGCAGTCGTAAATAGTTATCCTTAATAAAGACCATTTACTGCTGGTTACAATAGTATTTAATTTACTTAGTATTTTTCGCGCTTCGGATCAAGCCGTTGAATGATGCCATCGAGCTGATCCAAGCTGGCATAATTAATGGTAATCATGCCTTTACCTTTGGCGTTCTGGCGGATGCCCACTTTGGCTCCTAGGCTATCCGATAATTGCTCCTGTAAACGCTCCACATCGGCATCTATGGTTTGCTTAGGTTGGGCTTTCTTTGGTTGTTGAAGGCGGCGAGCTAAGTCTTCTGTCTGCCTTACCGACAAACCTTTGGCCACCACCTCACGAGCCGCTTGTTGCTGTACTTCCGACTCTAATGTTAACAAGCTGCGAGCATGACCCATTTCTAGATCCCCACGTTCCAACATAAGACGTACGGGTTCTGGCAATTGCAACAAACGTAATAGATTGGCAATAGCGCTTCTTGACTTGCCCACAGTGTCAGCAATCTGTTGTTGTGTTAGTTCAAACTCTCCCTGAAGCCTTTGCAAAGCAATAGCTTCCTCCATGGCATTGAGGTCTTCACGTTGAATATTTTCTATCAACGCCATGGCTATAGCCGCTTCATCGGCAACATCTTTAACCAGAGCAGGGACTTTATCTAATTCAGCAAGCTGCGCCGCCCGCCAGCGTCGCTCACCAGCAATAATTTCATATTTATCTACACCAATAGAGCGCACAACAATAGGCTGCATAATGCCATGTTCACGAACGGATAAAGCTAATTCTTCCAGGGCTTCTTGATCAAGATCTCGACGTGGTTGATAGATACCTCTTTGTAACCACTCCACGGGCAAATGCTTTAGTTCTTCGGTTGGTTCCCAAGTGGTTTGATTTAAGTCCATATCTAGACTTCCCGCACCTTGTAAAAGGGCTTGGAGTCCTCTATTTAAGCCACGCTTTTTAACCATTTTTCTAACCTCTGAACACGCTTTATTGGTTTCTTATTTCTGTTTGCGGATAAATTCACTAGCCAAAGCTAGGTAGGCAACCGCTCCTCGTGAATGTTTATCATACATCAAAGCGGGTAAGCCATGACTTGGCGCTTCCGCTAAGCGCACATTACGCGGTATGACTGTCCGATATACTAATTGCCCAAAATGATTAATTAGTTGGTGTGACACGTCATTAGTTAGACTATTACGTGGGTCATACATGGTCCGTAGTATGCCTTCTATAAATAATTTTGGATTGATGCTATTTTTAATTAGCTTTACGGTATTTAATAATGCACTAATACCTTCTAATGCATAGTATTCACATTGCATAGGGATTAACACGCCATTAGCACAAGCCAGGGCATTAACAGTGAGCATGTTTAATGAGGGTGGGCAGTCGATAACAATAAAATCATATCGATTTTGTAAAGCCGATAGCGCCGTGCGTAAACGTGCTTCTTTATTTTTAGCATCAATTAATCCGACTTCTGCCGCCGTCAAATCACTATTTGCTGGTAATAGATCATAGCCAGCTGGTGTTTTAAGCTGAATAACTTGGTTAACATCAGCGCGTTCCAACAGGACATCTAAAACAGAGTAACGCAGATTGTTTTTTTCAACGCCACTGCCCATAGTAGCATTGCCTTGAGGATCTAGATCGACAAGCAATACACGTTGCTTAGTGGCAACTAAAGATGCTGCTAAATTAACGCAACTGGTGGTTTTACCAACACCGCCTTTTTGGTTAGTTACTGCGATAATCTTTGCCACTTGTTTTTCCTAATTTAATGCTTAACGATGGTTTTTTTAATTAATAGTAAATGCCTTGTTGCATCAACACCTGGAACTGACAAAGCGGTACTGTTTAACAGATGATAATTTTTTGACATAGCATCAAGTTCAGCTTGAGGGTATTGCCCTTTCATGGCTGCAAATATCCCCTCTTCACCAACTAGTTGTTCGCAGCCAGCTAGCATATCACTGATTGAGGCAAAGGCTCTAGAGGTAACAATATCATAAGCTTGATCTGGTTGATGTTGTTCTACTCGTTTATTAAGCACTAAAACATTAGCTAATCCAAGATTATGTTTACACTGGTTTAAAAATCGGGTCTTTTTGCCGTTGGTATCAAGCAAATCAACTTTAATTTCTGGCCACATAATAGCCAAAATAAAGCCCGGTAGACCGGCGCCGGTGCCTACATCAATAATGCGTTTTGGTTTAAGTTTGGCTAAATTTTCTACCACACTCAGGCTATCTAAAATATGTAATTTAAGCATGGCCTCAGGATTTCGAATAGCTGTAAGGTTATAAGCCTTATTCCACTTGTACAGTTCTTGAGTATAACGAAGTAATAGCTCTTGCTGGTTTTTGCTTAAGTTTATTCGCATTGCTGCACATCCAGCAATCAACAAATTTCTGCATTCGTTTAATTGGTTATCGTTCATCCGTGGGCAGCCAAACCCTGTTTTAATTGGCGTTTCTTTAGATAAATAAGCAATAAGGAAATGGCTGCTGGCGTGACCCCTTGGATACGGCCAGCCATTCCCAATGAGGTGGGTCTTACCTGCTGGAGTTTTATCCTTGCTTCGTTAGACAAACCATCTATTTGATCATAATCAAAATCCGCTGGTATCAAGGTTTTTTGGTGTCGTTTTAAGCGTTCAATATCTTCTTTTTGACGGCTTATATAACCTGCATATTTAGCTTCTATTTGAATCTGCTCACCACAATCATCGGGTACCTGAGGAAGCTCTGCCAGCTTTTGTATTTGTTGATAATCTAGCTCTGGACGCTTTAATAGATCAAGCAAATTTGTGTCTTTAGATAGGGGTTGCTGCAGGTGTTGATTTAGACGTGTGCCTAAATGATTATGCAAAGTTACTTTTGTATCTCGCATTAGTTGTTGTTGTTGGGCTATCGCCTCACATTTGTTATTAAAGTGCCGCCAACGATCTTCACCTACTAAACCAATACGGTAACCAATCTCCGTTAGCCTTTGATCAGCATTGTCTTCACGAAGCAGTAGGCGATACTCGGCACGGCTAGTAAACATACGATAAGGTTCTTGGGTACCGTTGGTAATAAGGTCATCTACTAGAACACCCAGATAGGCCTGATCTCTTGATAATGATAATAATTCTTTATCTTGGGCTCTTAGTGCCGCATTCACACCAGCTAGCAAACCTTGAGCACCTGCTTCTTCGTAACCAGTGGTACCATTTATCTGACCAGCAAAGAATAGGCCTTGTACTGATTTAGTCTGCAAATTTGGGGTTAGATCTTGTGGATCAAAATAATCATATTCAATAGCATAGCCTGGACGGATGATATGTGCATTCTCAAAGCCTTTAATGGAACGTACTAAATTAATTTGTACATCAAAAGGTAAACTAGTTGAAATACCATTAGGGTAAAGCTCTAAGCTGTTTAAGCCTTCAGGCTCCACAAAGATCTGATGACTGTTTTTGTCAGCAAAGCGCATAATTTTATCTTCTATAGACGGGCAATAGCGTGGCCCAACACCTTCGATTACACCAGCGTATAAAGGTGATCTATCTAGTCCTTGGCGGATAAAATCATGGGTCTGTTCATTGGTGTGAGTAATGTAACAAGAAATCTGTTGAGGATGTTCAGCGGTGCTTCCCATATAAGACATAACCGGCGTTGGTGTATCGCCTGGTTGCTCCTGCATAACACTAAAATCGACTGTCCGCGCATCTATGCGTGGTGGTGTTCCAGTCTTAAGCCGTTCAATATGGAAAGGTCTTTCGCGTAGCTTGGCCGCTAAACTGTTTGCAGGTGGATCACCTATGCGTCCACCTTGATGATTTTCCATACCGATATGGATAACACCAGCCAAGAAAGTGCCAGCAGTTAAAACCACTTGTTGGGCTTTAAAGGTCAAGCCCATATTAGTAACAATACCTTGGACTTGATCTTGCTCAATAAGAATATCATCCACGGCTTGTTGGAAGATAAACAAGTTCTCTTGCCGTTCAAGCTTATTTCTAACTGCTTGACGATATAATGAACGATCCGCTTGTGCTCGAGTAGCACGCACCGCTGGACCTTTGCGTGCATTTAATACTCTAAATTGTATACCCGCTTGGTCAGTAGCGCGGGCCATGTAGCCGTCAAGAGCATCAATCTCCTTCACTAGGTGACTTTTACCAATACCACCAATAGCTGGATTACAGGACATTTGTCCCAAAGTATCAATATTATGGGTTAATAGCAGTGTTTTAACACCCATGCGCGCACTGGCCAAGGCTGCCTCTGTACCAGCATGGCCACCACCAACAATTATCACGTCAAACTTCTCTGGATATAACACACTGTCACCTGCATTTTAATGTTAAACAAGCAAGCCGGCCATTATAGCTTTTTCTTAGTGGTTAAGAAATAAACATGGGTTTTGTTTTTTAAACTAAAGAAGAATATATGAAATATATTTAGATTATTTTTGTGGTTATTATTAGTTCAAATAAAAACAGTTGATAAACAATAAAAATCATTATAAAACAATCATATAAATTCATAATAAAAGTGTTATTAATAGCTTTAAACATCGTTTATTTGATTGGGTATATATTGTGGATAAAAAGGCTTTTTATACACATGTCACGGTTATACACAAGATGATAAAACGGCTATATAGGTAGTTATACATATAAGAAATTAATCTGATTGTTGTTTTGTAAATACGGCGTGCTTTGCTTTAAAAATCTGTGGATATAATTTAAAAAATATATATATTATTGAAATATATAAAAAATTTTTAAAATTACTCGTTTAGTAAGTTGTTGATAAACAGTTTATAAGCAGTTAACTATTAATGCTTATCAAAATGCTTGGTCTAATGTAGAAGCAAAAAAAACCGCGATCCAAGAGCGCGGTTTTTGTTTTGGGCTTAAAGGGCTATCTAATTATGAAAAGATATTTTTAAACACATAGAAGAATATGATCGACAGGATAGCCCCAGCAGGAAGGGTTATAACCCACGAGGTAAATATGTTACCAATCATGCGTAAGTTAAGCGCAGCTATACCTCTAGCCAAACCAACGCCAAGAACAGCACCAACTAATGTATGTGTGGTTGAGATAGGCAGACCAATACCTGAGGCTAGAACCACTGTACATGAAGCGCCCAGCTCAGCAGCAAAACCACGGCTTGGCGTAAGTTCGGTAATCTTTTTACCGATAGTGGCCATAACCTTGTAACCAAAAGTAGCCAATCCAACAACAATACCAATACCACCCGCTAGCAGGATCCATGAAGGCATGGTTGATTTAGCGGTAATGGCACCCGACTTAATGGTAGCAATAGCAGCAGCCATAGGACCAACAGCGTTAGCAACATCGTTGGAGCCGTGAGCAAAAGCCATAGCACAAGCGGTAAATACCATCAGAATAGCGAAAACCTTTTCTACATTAGCAAAACGGTCGTCATCATTGGTGCTTTCGTTAAGTCTAACTCGACTCATCAGGTAAGCACCCAATATAGCAACTAAAGCACCCACAATTGAAGCGATGACAAACATTTCTGGATAGCTTAGTTTAAAGGAGGCATCTTTAAAAACATGCTTAAGACCTTTCATCAAGGTCACCATGGTGATCATAAAACCAACCATAAACATATAAATAGGAATATAGCGCTTAGCATTCTCAAACGGTGTTGCTGTATCAAGAATTAAGCGCTGCACACTCTTAAACAAAAGATAAGAAATAGTACCAGCCAACAAGGGTGATACCACCCAAGAAGCAACGATAGTGCTTACCTTACCCCAATTAACCGCATCTACGGAAATAGCAACGGCAGCGAAACCAACAATAGCACCAACGATAGAGTGAGTGGTGGAAACAGGCCAACCCACCATAGACGCAATAAGAAGCCAAGTGCCTGCTGCTAACAAGGCTGCTAACATACCAAACACAAGGTATTCCGGCGTCCCTTGCAGTGCTAAGGGGTCAATTATTCCTTTGCGAATGGTGGCAGTTACTTCACCACCAGCTAAGTAAGCGCCAGCAAACTCAAAGACCATAGCAATTAAAACTGCTTGCCTTAAAGTAATTGCCCCAGACCCTACTGAAGTACCCATGGCGTTGGCAACATCGTTAGCACCAACACCCCAAGCCATAAACACACCAAAGATAATGGCTAGAATAAGCAGAATTTGACCGTATTCGTTTAAAATATCCATTTAGATAACCTCTTTTTATCTATCGGGCAATAATAATTTGGATCTGCTCACCAGCACTTTTTGCGCGATCAGCTAAATGGCCAATAGCCTCAATGGTCTTATATAAGAACATAACATCTACCGGCGGGAGATCAGCCTCAATAGCATGCAGCTTAGAGCGTAATGCAACTTGACGCTTGTCGTTTTTGTTTTCAGCTTTGTCTAGGTTGATGATGCATTTGTTAATGAGGTCAATCTCACGGCCACCAAAACCAGAACCAATTAATTCATCCAGTTCGTCAATAACTACCCGTGCTTCTAACACCACTGCAACAGCTGATTTAATGTATGCTTTTAGATCAGAAGCGATTTTCTTAGGCACGATTTGTTCACGACCTAAAATAACGCCAGCAATATCTTTGGCCTTATTGCAGATTTTGTCCTGTTTGCTTAACAGGTGGATAAGATCAGAGCGGTTAATGGGCATAAACAGACTTTTTGGCAGATGCAGACGAATATCTTGCTTCTGGTCATCAGCTGCAGACTCAAGTTCAGCCATCTTATTGTAAACAGCTTCTGCTGCTGGCCAATCTTCGGCACAGACAGCGACAAAAAAATGGTTTAGTTGTTCAGTACACTCAAAAACCGTATGCATATGATTTTGCAAGGGCTTTATAGGTGACTGCCCAAACAAACTTATAATAGTACTGGACGCCATAAACATTACCTTCTGTATTTAATGATTATTGGCGGGCATTATAAGTAGGCAATGTTAAGACAATATAAAGATTCTTTTTAATATGACAAAAAGATGACAGAAATATGACAAGCATATATCTATGAAAATCTTATGACCTAATATGTGTGTATCTGAACTGAAAGGGGATGGGGAATAGGGTTAATGAGTTAAGACCTAATGATGGGTAGACGAACCTCAAATCGCGTGCCTTCACCTAGCTCACTGATTACCTTTAATTTACCTTGGTGGCTTTGGACAATATGTTTAACAATGGCAAGACCAAGGCCTGTGCCCCCAACTTTCCGTGAGCGCGCTTTGTCCACGCGATAGAAGCGCTCAAAGATACGTTCCTGATCTGCTGGTGCAATACCGATACCCGTATCTTTAACAGCAAATACTAGATGTTGATCATCAAGCTGCAAATAGACATCAACTTGACCACCCTCAGGGGTATATTTAATGGCATTATCAACAAGGTTGGTGACCAACTGATTTAGGGCTTTATCGTCACCTAAAATAGGTAAATATTGGTCTTTGTTTATATGTAATTTGAGGCTAATATCTTGACTTTGCGCTACTGACTGTAAGTTAGTACACACTTTCACCACAATATCCATTAAATCAACACTTTCTTCATGGGCCTCATCATTACTTTCCAGTCTAGAAAGAGCCAAAAGGTCTGACACTAGATCCGATAAGCGCAAAGATTGGCTATGGATCTTGCGCATAAAGCGCCGAATTAATTTGGCGTCCACATCACCACCATCCAGTAACGTTTCAGCAAACCCACGAATGGCTGTGATAGGCGTCTTTAATTCATGGGATGCATTAGCCACAAAGTCAGCGCGCATACGATCAATGCGCTGCACTTCAGTAATATCTTGCAGTACCAGAATAGCACCACCATCACGAGATTCTTTCAACAGGCTAACATGTAATTGATAATGCCGAGCAAAGGCATAGCCACGAAGTTGGATTTGCTGCGTATAAATAGATTGTTGGTATAGGCATTTTTCCCAGGCTTTGTGCAATACCATTGTGCCTTCTATTTGTTCTAGGGATTGGCCTAAAGATAGATCAGGTTTATTACGTAACATACGTGCGGCAGCGGCATTGATATGCTGAATAATGCCTTGATTGTCGACCGTAATAACCCCTTCATTCATACTTTTAAGAATAGTGGCCAATAAATCCCTTTCACTAGCTAGGTTATTAAAGCGTTGCGCAGATATATCTGCCATCTGGTTTAATGAGCGGGCCAAATCCCCAATTTCATCGCGGCGATGACTAGGAATGCGCAACTGATAACGTCCTTGGGCAAAATTATTGGCAATTAAGGTCATTTGCCGCAAAGGCTGGGCAAAACTCATAGCTAGCCAATAACCAACAAACAGGGCAATAATTGCAGTTAAACTAGTGGCAATAATTATTACCCTGCGTAGGTAGTTTATTTCTTCGTTAATACGCTGGGTTGATAAGGCAGTCCTTATATAGCCAACTTGGTTTGCTTCATTTAAGGTCGGCACAGCAATATACTGCATGGTGGTGTTTAAGGTATTGCTAAAGCGTCTCGATTCACCAATACCATTTGATTTTGCCGCTTGTATTTCTGGCCGATCAAAGTGATTATCCATCTTCTTGGGATTAAATTCAGAATCCGCTAATACCACACCTTGGCTATCTATAAGGGTAATTCGGGCTTCAATACTGGCGCTAATAGTGGCAACTTGTCGTTGCAGCCGTGCAAGGGGGGTTTCGCTTTGAAAAGCAAAGGTTTGCTGCAGTATGTATGCTTGGTGGGTTAGGTTGGTGCGAATATCACGCAAGCTAGCTTCTTCAATTTGCCTTTGTACCATAAGACCGAGAATGCTGACACTAAACAGCACCACCACGGCAAAGCCAACAAAAAGCTTAATAAATATAGGGGAATGGCGACGGCTATTGGACATTATCAGCGGTCACCATTGTAACAACGGTAGCCAACACCGCGCACTGTTTCAATAATGGCGTTATCACTGCCTAAAGCTTTGCGAATAGCACGAATATGCACATCTACATTGCGATCAACCACATCTGTTTGGTCGCCCAAAGCGGCTTGAATAAGTTGTTCGCGGGAAAAAGCGCGCCCCGGTTTCTGCATTAAAGCCATTAGTAATTTAAACTCTGTGCTAGTAAGCTTGATCAGTCTTCCGTCTACTTTGCAAGTAAAGTCCTCCGGATCAAGGCTTACTTGTTTAACAGTAAGAGCGATCGATTTTGGCTTGCGCCTTAAAGCCGCTTGAATGCGGGCAATTAATTCGGCTTGGCTAAAGGGCTTGGTAATGTAGTCATCAGCGCCACCCGTTAGGCCTTTGACAATATCCACCTCCTCACTGCGGGCGGACAACATAATAATGGGTATATCTTGGGTGGCTGCATTTGCCCTCAGTTTCTGACACACCTGCATACCATTTAATCTAGGTAACATCACATCAAGTAATATTAGATCAGGTTGGCTTGCTTTTGCCAGTGCTAAACCTTGGACACCATCTCCAGCTAAACTTACCTGATAGCCAGCACGCTCTAAATTAAAGGCAATAATCTCTTGAATATCTTCTTCGTCTTCAATGCAAACTATATGATGTGGTGTGTTTTGCATGAGTAAATGGTCACTTTTTTCTTCAGCCAATAGAGTATCTAATTGTATTGGCACTAAGACTCAACAGCAAGCATGGGTGTTGGTGATAAAATGATATTGATTTAGGTTAATTTATTTACCAATACAGAAAGAGCCAAATATTCTTCCCAAGAGGTCATCACTAGTAAATTGTCCGGTGATCTCACTCAGACAATCCTGAGCTAAGCGTAAATCTTCCGCCAACAGTTCGCCAGCTTTTTGATAGGCTAGTTGGTCTGCTCCTTGCTGCAACAGTGCGGCCGCTCTCTGTAAAGCATCAAGATGGCGACGGCGAGCACTAAAACCACCCTCTAGAGTACTTTGGTAGCCAACAATATCTTTAAGGTATTGTCGAAGCTCTTTGATACCGCTACCTTGCTTAGCGCTTATAGCCATAATAGGCACAGGCCCATCCAGTAATTGCCCAGCGGCTTCGCCGGTTAGATCAACCTTATTGCGCACTAGCGTTACATGCTCTGGCATGGTTTGTTCAGGCAGCAGGCTCTGCCAAAGCTGATCGGGAGTTTGGGTTTCACGACAGTCTTGCAATAAAACAATCTGGTCAGCATCCTGAATAGCGTCAATCGCTCTTTCAATACCAATTTGCTCAACCTCATCTGGGCTGTCTCTTAAGCCAGCTGTATCGATAACATGGAGAGGCAGACCATCAATATGTATGGTGGCTTGCAGGGTGTCGCGGGTAGTGCCAGCAATATCGGTCACAATGGCCCGATCCTGACCAGAGAGGGCGTTTAATAAGCTGGATTTGCCAGCATTAGGGGCACCCGCAATAACCACCCGCATACCTTCCTGCAATAGGCTCCCCTGTTGAGCCACAAGCAACACAGAGTCAAGTTGTTTACGTACGTCTTGTAACAAAATACTGATTTTACCATCTGCTAAGAAGTCGATTTCTTCTTCTGGAAAATCAATAGCGGCTTCGACAAATAAACGTAAATGAATTAGCTGTTCTACTAAACTATCGACTTGGTGGCTAAATTCTCCTTGCATGGAGCGCATGGCATTACGTGCTGCTTGGACAGAGCTGGCGTTAATTAAGTCAGCTATGGACTCGGCTTGGGCTAAGTCTAATTTATCATTAATAAAAGCGCGCTCGCTAAATTCCCCTGGTCGTGCTAGTTCAGCACCTAGCTGGGTTATTTCATGGAGCAGCATATCCATCACCACCTGCCCGCCATGGCCCTGGAACTCAAACACATCCTCACCAGTAAAGGAATCAGGCCCTGGAAAATACAAGGTAATGCCAGCATCTATTTGCTGCCCTTGTTGATCAAAAATTGGCCCATAATGGGCATAACGTGGTTGGCCACCATTACGACTAAGTTGCTTGCCGATGGCTAAGGCCTGAGGACCAGATAAACGAATAATACCTACACCACCACTACCAGGAGGTGTAGTTTGGGCGCAGATGGTGGTATTGGGTGTTTGCATGCTGTTTAGTATACCAAAACAAAAAGGGTTAGATGTATGTCATCTAACCCCCTTTAAATTTCAAAATTTAGTTAGTGGCTAATGCTTTTTAGCTGCCATATCACGCTCAATACGCTTGGTAATAACATATTGCTGGGCAATAGAAAGAATATTATTAACTACCCAATAAAGTACCAATCCTGCTGGGAACCAGAGGAAGAAGAAAGTAAAGATCAAGGGTAGCATCTTCATAATCTTTGCCTGCATGGGGTCAGGTGGCGTTGGGTTTAGTAATTGTTGAGCAAACATCGTCACGCCCATAAGTACCGGCAGTACAAAATATGGATCCAGTACAGATAAATCCGTAATCCATAACCAGAAAGGCGCATGACGCAGCTCAACACTTTCCATTAGCATCCAGTAGAGGCCAATAAATACCGGCATTTGAATAAGAATGGGGAAGCAACCGCTTAATGGGTTAGCTTTCTCACGCTTATATAATTCCATCATGCCTTGGGACATTTTTTGACGATCGTCGCCATGGCGCTCTTTAAGCTTGGCGATTTCTGGCGCCAAAGCCCGCATCTTCGCCATGGAGCGATAAGATACAGCAGATGGGTAGAAGAAAAATGCCTTCACACACAGGGTTACCAAAATAATGGCCACACCCCAGTTACCAACAAAACCATACAAGGTATTTAGCAACCAGAATAAAGGCTGGGCAATCCACCATAGCCAACCATAGTCGACGACTAGGTCAAGGTCTTCAGAAATAGCTTCTAAATCTTCTTGAATTTTAGGACCCACATATAGTTGCGCACTAGTCATTCCTTGCTGACCTGGTTGCAAAGTCATGGCGGGGCTCACAAAACCAGCAATATAATTACCATTGCTAACGCGGGTGCTATAGTTGTGTTCTTGTTCAGCATCAGGTACCCAAGCGCTGACAAAGTAGTGTTGTAACATGGCAACCCAACCGCCTTTGGTGGAGGCTTTTAGGTTTTCTTCATCCATGTCGTCAAAGTCAATGCGCTTATACTTTTCATCGGTAAGGGAGAAGGCTGAACCCAAATAGGCCGCCATGCCCATACCAGAGCTTTGAGTTGGGTCAGGTGCGCGGTCGCGCTTGAGCTGCCCAAACAAGTTGGCTGACCATGGTTGGCTTGACTGATTGTTAACCTTGTAAGTTAACTTAATAATGTGGCTGCCACGAGTAAAGGTATAAATTTTATCGATTTGAGCGCCATATTGATCAGTAAATGATAAGGTGACATCTAAGCTATCTTCATCATCACCCATGGTAAAGGTCGGCTGCTTGACCGAATACAAGGGACGACTAACTGCATCAGTGCCGTGAATACCCACCAAACCACTTTGAGCCACATAAGTATGGCTAGCGCTTTGCTGTAGGAGATTAAAGGGCACATCTGGATTATCCATTTCTTTCAGATATTGCATCAAATCGGCGTGAATAATATCGCCACCACGAGTATCAATACTTACTTGCAGAGTATCAGTGCTTACTTCAACCAATATAGCCTGAGCCTGTTCGGTATTATTAACCACCGCCTTTGGCTCTGTAGTGATAGCAAAATCAGTACTCACCGTGTCACCCTGATAGGCAGAAACACTGGTTACTTGAGTGGGTTCGGCGGCAGGAGGGCCGTAATCTTGATTCCACTGCAGCATCATTAGGTAAGCAATGATACCAAGTGTGCCAAGAAGAAATATGCGTTGGAAGTCCATAAGGGTTTTCGTCTACTTGTAATTAAACTGCTTTTTTAATTCAACCGTGTGATTATAGGGTCTGAAATACTGGTGGCAACCATAGGCGGCTAATTCTCGGCACTTTGCTGCATTTTTTTTGCTAATCGGCACCATTGTTTGTTAAAAATCCGCTGTAAAGTTGGTTTTTCCATTTCACCCAGACCTTTGCGTGCTAGCACAACAATATCCATCGCTGGTTCCAAAGGTGGCTCAAGGGTGCGAAAAGTTTCACGCAAAATGCGTTTAACACGATTTCGATCAACGGCTCTTTTTAAGTGTTTTTTCGCAATTACCAAGCCCAGACGGGATTGGGGGGTTTGCCCGGGACGAGCAAGAATCAGGAGATGCTGATCAGATACTTTAAAATGGGCTTTTTCAAAGACCCTTCGATAATCCCCGGCAGTCAACAGACGCCGCTGCCGAGAAAAGTCGAAATCGTTCATAACTAGAAGTGCCTAGTAGTGGCCCTAGATTCAGCTCTAGAAGTAGCCTAGTTGCCGACTACCGTGTAAAGGTGAGCTTAGGCGCTCAGACGCTTACGGCCTTTGGCACGACGAGCGTTAATTACCGCACGACCGCCGGCAGTAGCCATACGGGCACGGAAACCATGGGTGCGTTTGCGCTTCAGTACGCTGGGTTGAAACGTTCTTTTCATGATTTGTCTCGCTTAAAAATAAAAAGTCTAAAACCAGCCAAGCTGGTAGGTGAAACTAGGCGCGCAATTATAGGGAAATATTCATTCTTGTGCAAGATAATTTGGCTTTTAATTAATGGGCTTCACGCCGATTCTATAGTCGTTACTAAAAAAAACCTACATTGCGGCTATATAAAACCCTAACTTACTGAATAAAAATATAAAATATGTTTTTTTCAGAGACTGTTTTTTGCTGTGGATAAGTGGTTGTGGATAATGTTAGAATTTACTGCTATTTTGTGAATATCTGATCCTTTTGTTGGTGACAAATCTATATGTCCTCGTCCTATTGGTCTCAAATACTTGCTAGCCTGCAGTCAGAATTGTCTAATCAGACCTTTAATACTTGGGTTAAGCCACTGCAAATGCAGGAACAAGATCTGCACTTGCAACTATTTGCACCCAATAAGTTTTTTAAAAATTGGGTTGAGGATAAATACCTTTCGCGCATACAAGAATTGGCAAAAGAGCAATTTGGCTCGACTATGCAAGTCAGTTTGGCTGTTAATGCGGCCCACAAAATGAAACCATCCTTTTTAAATCAGGTAAAAACCGACGTCAATACATCAGCGCCAGACTTTGCCTACAGTCAACCTGTTACTGGTTCTTCAAGTGATACTGAGTTGGTGACTATAAATGATGACAAAGCTAGTTTAATAGAGGCCGCTACTGGCCACGGGCGCAAGGTACAGGTTGATGGCTCTTTGCGTCACCAAAGCTATTTAAATCGTTCCTTTACCTTTGGCAGCTTTGTGCAAGGTAAGTCCAATCAGCTGGCACTAGCTGCTGCTCGACAGGTAGCTGAGAACCCAGGTAGCTCTTATAATCCACTTTTCTTATACGGCGGTGTTGGTTTGGGTAAAACCCACTTAATGCATGCTGTTGGTGCTGCTTTATTGGAGCGCGACCCCCACGCTAAGGTGGTTTATCTTCACTCCGAGCGGTTTGTTGCCGATATGGTTAAAGCCTTACAGTTAAATGCAATAAACGATTTTAAGCGGTTTTATCGCTCCGTTGATGCTTTATTGATCGATGATATTCAATTTTTTGCTGGTAAAGAGCGCTCCCAAGAAGAGTTTTTCCATACCTTTAATGCTTTGCTTGAAAGTGGCCAACAAATGATCCTGACTTGTGATCGTTATCCGAAAGAGATAGAGGGGCTGGAAGAGCGCTTAAAGTCACGCTTTGGTTGGGGTTTGCCTGTTGCCGTGGAGCCACCTGAGTTAGAAACACGAGTAGCCATTTTGCTGAAGAAGGCACAAGAGGCTGGGGTTTATTTGCCCGAAAGTGCGGCTTTCTTTTTAGCCAAGCGCATTCGTTCCAATGTACGTGAACTGGAGGGTGCCCTAAAGCGAGTTATTGCGAATGCCCACTTTACCGGCGAAGCCATAAGTGAGGCTTTTGTGCAGGAATCACTTAAAGACTTGTTGGCCTTGCAAGATAAGCAGGTGAGTATTGATAATATCCAAAAAATTGTGGCGGGTTATTATAAAATTAGAGTTGCTGATATTCTATCCAAGCGTCGGACGCGTTCGGTAGCAAGGCCTCGACAATTAGCTATGGCTTTAGCCAAGGAACTCACCAACCATAGTTATCCGGAAATCGGTGATGCTTTTGGTGGGCGAGACCACACAACTGTTTTGCACGCTTGCAGAAAAATAAAAGAGTTGCGCGATATGGATCGCGAAATACATGATGATTATGCTAATTTATATCGTACACTAACGGTATAAGAATAGATTTAACCTTAACAGGAAAGTTGTATGAAATTTACTATCAGCCGCGAAGCTTTATTGAAACCACTGGTATTAGTGGCAGGCGTTGTTGAGCGTCGGCAAACCTTACCTATTTTGGCCAATATATTGTTGGTAGTAGAAGACAAGCAATTAAGTCTTACAGGCACAGATCTTGAGGTTGAATTAGTTGGCAGAGCTCTGTTGGAGGAAGAGGCAGAAGCGGGCAGTGTGACCGTACCCGCGCGCAAATTGCTAGATATTTGTAAGTCCTTACCTGATCATGCAGTCATTGAATTAAGTCAGCAGGATGATCATCTGTTTGTGCGTTCAGCTCGCAGTAAATTTAAGTTATCCACATTACCCGCTGCAGATTTTCCAAATGTGGAAGATAGTCCTGAGTCGTTTGAGTTTGAATTACCCCAAACAAGCCTTAGAGGGTTAATTGATAAGACTGGTTTTGCCATGGCTCAGCAAGATGTGCGCTATTACCTAAACGGTATGCTCTTTGAGATCAAAGCTAGTCAGTTGCGAACTGTTGCTACTGATGGTCATCGTCTGGCTACTAGTGTTACCCCCATTGCTTTACCTGAGCAAGCCGGCCAACAGCTAATTGTGCCACGTAAAGGGGTACTAGAACTAGCCCGTCTGATGAATGACGAAGAAGCCACTGTTAAGTTGGTTATTGGTGCTAGCCATGTGCGTGCATTTACCCAAGATTTTATCTTTACTTCCAAGCTTGTTGACGGCAAGTTCCCCGATTATGAGCGCGTTTTACCTAAAAATGGCGACAAGATCGTGCTAATTGATAGGTTAGCTTTGCGTGGTGTGCTAAGTCGTGCAGCGATTCTTTCGAATGAAAAATATCGTGGTGTGCGAGTTACCTTGAGTGACGCTAATCTGCAGGTTGTGGCAAACAACCCAGAGCAGGAAGAAGCTGAAGAAAACCTAATGGTTGATTATCAAGGCGTGCAAATCGAGATCGGCTTTAATGTTGGTTATGTGCTTGATGTATTGAGTGTTTTGACCAGTAATGAGGTTAAAATAGCCCTTAGTGATGCCAATTCCAGTGCCCTTTTGTCGGAGGGTGATGAGGGTGATGCCCAATACGTTATTATGCCTATGCGATTGTAAACAATCATTGATCTGCTGCCTTTTAAGTCATTTACGGTTGGTAAGAAGAGGCCTATTCCTGTGATATACACAAACTTATCCACAGGTTTTTGTTGTGTCTATTAGACAACTGACAGTTCAAGATCTGCGCAACTTAAGGCAGGTCGACATGCAGCCCGCTCCGGGTATAAATATCATTACGGGTGCTAATGCTAGTGGCAAAACCAGCTTGCTTGAAGCCATTCATATGTTGGCTTTAGCCCGCTCCTTTCGAAGTCACCGGTTGGCTTCGGTTATTACTGATGGTTGTTTGTCTTGTAATCTCTTTGCCCGTATTGATGCTCCAGGTGGCAGTACCCTACCCTTAGGTATGATGCGTCGCTTAGACGGTGAACACCAAATCCGCCTTAAAGGTGAAACCTTACGTTCTTCTTCCGAGCTGGCTATGCTGTTACCTGTACAAGTTATTGCGCCGGCTGCTAGTGGCCTGTTAGATGCGAGCCCCGGGGTGCGTAGGCAGTTTTTGGATTGGGGTGTGTTTCATCATGATGAACGCTTTTATGGGTTGTGGAAACAAGCCCAGAGAATCTTAAAACAAAGGAATAGTAGCCTAAAATGTGGTACTATAGAGGCCGGTGTAAGAGCCAGTTTTGAGCCGGCATTAGTTTCGGTCTCAGAACAGTTAGATGAGCTTAGAAAGGCGTATTTGCAGGCTCTGGAGCCCTTGTTCTTTGCGAGTTTAGAGAAAATTGTTAGTCTGCCAGACTTGAGCCTAAATTATTATCGAGGCTGGAGTAAGGATAAGTCCCTAGCTAACGTCTTGGATGAGACCTTAGCGCGGGATTTGCAGTATGGTTATACTCAACGGGGGCCGCAGCGCGCCGATCTACGTTTTACCTTTCAAGGGGTTAATGCGGCTGAACGCTTATCTCGGGGCCAACAAAAGCTGGTAACCATTGCCTTGCGCTTAGCGCAGGGGCAATTATTAAGTCTCTCTGGTGAGCGACGTTGTATGTTTTTGGTAGATGATTTAGCTGCTGAGCTAGATCATAAGCATCTTACTCAGGTTTGTAAGCAGTTGGTTGCTATGGACACGCAGGTTTTTGTCACAGCGGTAA
>DNNY01000202.1:457-739 GCA_003497765.1 Oceanospirillaceae bacterium | reverse complement strand
CAGGTTTTTGTCACAGCGGTAAATGCCAGTGAGTTAGACAATGTTTGGCCGCCTGATACCACCCTTACTCGCTTTAGTATCGAGCAAGGAAAAGTGGTTGCCGATAGTGCATAGGCATAATAAAAAATTGATTGGGATCCTGCTAAATAGGGTTCCTTAACTTGGTTGTTGGAGCAATATAGATGAGTGAAGAAAATACCTACGACTCGTCCAGTATAAAAGTCCTAAAAGGTTTGGATGCCGTTCGAAAGCGTCCGGGCATGTATATTGGTGACACTGATG
>DNNY01000202.1:0-224 GCA_003497765.1 Oceanospirillaceae bacterium | reverse complement strand
GATGATGGCACAGGTTTGCATCATATGGTGTTTGAGTTGGTGGATAACTGTATTGACGAAGCGTTAGCTGGCTTCTGTAACCAAATTCAAGTCATTATTCATGCCGACGAATCGGTAACAGTGACCGATGATGGGCGTGGTATTCCCACAGATATACATCCAGAAGAAGGGGTCTCAGCAGCAGAGGTTATAATGACCGTATTGCATGCTGGTGGTAAGTTTGA
>DNNY01000201.1 GCA_003497765.1 Oceanospirillaceae bacterium | reverse complement strand
CCAAGGAAGAAAAAATATCATTAGAGTAAACCTGAGGGTCATACTTGTGCCTTAAAGAATAAGGAAAGTACGACTTATCTAAAGAAATAGCTTTCTTATTTATATGTCGCGTTCTTACCACTTCAAAGCCGTTTCTTGATCGTAACTGCTTTTGCACCTCAGAGTTAAAGGTCACCTTCTTTGCCACCAGTAGTATGGTGGATAACCGTTGTTTTGAAGAATTAATGGATTCAGGCAAGCTTCTAAGATTACTTATATCTTGAATAATCTTGGGCTTGAGCACGAATGCACCTTTACCTTGCATGGTGTAAATTAAGCCTTCAGTTTGGAGCTCTTTTAGTGCTTTCCTTATAGTAATTCTACTGACACCAAAATTGTCCATTAGCTTGGATTCTGATGGAATACGATCACCAGATGAGTAGACATCACTGAGTATATTGGATTTTAGGTAGTTCTTGATTTTGATATAAAGTGGAGGATTAATTTGGTTATAAGTCATTTGATCAACTTTCATTGAGAAGATAAACACGCTAAAGAGCCATTATCTTCGGGTTTAAAATGATATATACAGCTGTATCCCTTTATTTATCTAGACTTTCTAAAAACTAAAATTCCTTTTTTATACCAAGTGTCTTTAGCAATATCGGCTATGAAAAGATGATCATCAACATCATAGGTAAGTCTTCAATGTCACCATATTGCTGAAAAATTCGGCTGCTATCCAAAGCAGTTTAATTAGATAATTTACTACTGAAAACGACTATATATAGGGTAGGTATTGATAATACATACAAAGATCATGCCAAATAAAAGCAAATACCTACCTCGACCCTATTTTTAACAATTACGCAATAAATCCTAATCTGTTACCTAAAAATAGTTTTGTCTCTAGCTGCCATTGCTCACCAAGATGAAGTAACTTTTCATCCTCTCTTGGGCCGCCAATTAAACAAATACCAAATGGCATTCCATCTGATCTAATTTCAGAAGGTAAGGCTAGGGCAGAAAGGTTCAGTATATTGGCAAAGTATGTGTAATATCCCATATTGGTGTTTAAGCTGATAGGATCATTTTTAAGCTCACTTACCTTATAAATAGTCGGTGCGGTGGGTACCATAATAAGATCAAAGTCAGTAAACATTTTTCTGACTTTGGCTCTAATTTCGATAATCTCATAAATTTCTTCACATAAATCCACAGCTGAATACTGTTTAGCTTTCTCAATAATTGCCTTAACGCTTGGCTCAATTAAACTTTCATCTTTGATAAAGGATTGAATAGATGCATAGCGTTCAGAGATCAGCGCCCCATCAAAGAGTTTCCTGCCGGCATCAATAAAGCAAGAAAAGTCAATTTCATGTACTTTGGCGCCCAAACTCTCAAGCCTTTCCACAGATAATGCGAAAGATGCTTTAGCTAGGTCATCACCAAAGAAATTTAAGTACTCAGCACTGGGTATAGCGACTGTTTGCGAGCTAAAGTCAGATAGTTCTAGTGTATTTTCGCGTGGGAAGTAATCGCCACAATATGGATCAGTGCAATCAGCACTAGCAATTAGGTCAAATACAGTTTTGGCATCTGAGCACAGCAATGAAAAAATTGGTATACAGTCAAAGGTGCGATTCGCATATATCATACCCTCTACACTGATTACGCCAGGTGTCGGTTTAAACCCAACAATATTATTCAGTGCAGCAGGGATGCGACCAGAACCCCCAGTATCACTTCCCAGAGAGAAGCTCACTAAGCCTGATGCTACAGCAACAGCAGAACCTGAACTTGATCCACCTGGTATATACTCTGGATTAAATGAATTGACAGGGTGTTTAGGACTTCTCACACCCACCAAACCTGTGGCGAATTGGTCCAAGGTATTTTTACCAATCAGTATAGCCCCTGCATCCAACAAGATTTGTACAGCGGCGGCGTTTTTCTCTGGAATATAGGCTAGGGATTCACAGCTTGCCGTTGTGTTTAGGCCCAAAGCATGAATATTATCTTTCACACTAAAGGGGATGCCAAATAAAGGTAATTGGGAAATATCTGCATGCAGCAAAGATTCAGCTCGTTTGATAAGTGCTTCCTCGCTAAATACTTGTGTCCAAATGGCATCTTGCCCATTTTTGATGCGCCTAATAACCTCTTTAACTACGTCAACAACATTAAAATCTTTGTTTAAATAGCCTGATCTTAAAGTGTCTAGGGAGAAATTAATCGATTCTATCGTTTCTGTATCAGTCATATTCTTGGTCAGTTGTTTAGTTACATTAGAAAAGGTCTGGCAGGCATAGCTATGCCTGCCAGATGGATGGAGAGATTACTTAACGACTTCTTCCAAATAGTCGGTTCTCATAAAGTCAGTGAACAAATCAACTTCTGCGGCTTTTGGCAGACGCTTCTGCTCATATAAGAAGTTACCAGTAGACATCAAAGTCTTAACAAAGCCACTTTCAGCACCGCCATCACCCATATATTGTTGGGTTAGCTGCTTGCTACAAGGCACCATTTCAGTACCTTTCATCATGCGTGTTGCATCTTCTAGTGTTAGCTCAAGTTCTTCAGCAATAATTTTGGCAGTTTCGGCAGGATTGTTTAGCCAGAAATCGATACCTTCACACTCTGCTTTGATAAACTTCTTAACATAGTCAGGATACTTTTCAGCAAAGGAATCCATTACTACACCTACGTCCCAAGTAGGGTAACCACGACTTGCATAAATACCAGAAGTGGTAAACAAGTGGGCATCACCACCTTTCAAGACCTTACCTAATGCAGGTTCCCAGAACCATGCTGCGTCAATGTCACCACGGGACCAAGCCAGGGCAATATCATTAGGACGTAAGTCAATGATATCCATTGAAGCTGGATCAATACCCTCGTCATTTAAAGCATTTAACAATAGATAATGGGTAGTCGAGCCAAATGGCGCAGCAATTTTCTTACCCTTAAGATCTCTAAAGTTTTTGATACCTGCTGAAGGGCGAACGGCCATAGCTTCAACATAATCAAGCATATTCAGTACCATGATGCCTTGAATTGGCAGGCCACGGGTAACACCAATAGCAGTCGGTGGGTTACCTAAACCACCAAAGTCTACTTGTTTACCGGCAATAGCGCGCAACATATCACCGCCCCCACCGACTTTGATATAGTTGATTTTGACCCCAGGCATTTCCTTCTGCACCAAACCTAATGACTTGGTTACCAATTGAGCATTAACCAAGTTTAAGTAACCGATCGTCACTTCCTCCGGCTTATCATCTGCAAAGGCTGGCAGGGTTAATGCACAGCTTAAAAGACCGATCATTAATTTATTAAACTTCATAACATTTCCTCATTATTAAAAAAAACTAAATTAAACTTTTGAATTCAGGCCTGCTGCTCTTGTCCAGGGCATAATTAAGTAACCAATTAATCGCATGGTGAAATCCAAAGCGATACCGGTTAGGCCAAGGACAATTAAGCCCATAATGACAACATCACTGAGTAGAAATTTAGCGGCATCCCAAATCATCCAGCCAATACCTGCTGAAGCGGCAACAATTTCTGCAGCTACAAGTACTGTGTAAACGAAGCCAAGGGAAATGCGCATACCAGTGAGAATGGTTGGGCCGGCACCAGGCAAATATACTTCACGGATTAAGTCCATTTTTTTAGCCCCTAGTGATCTAGTGGCTAGGACAAGCGTTGGGTTAATATCTCTCACAGCTTGAATTGTTGCGATGATAATGCCGGGTAATCCTGCCAAGAATAATAGTGCTAACTTGGACGCTTCCCCGATACCTAGCCACATAACCAGTAAGGTGTAGAGTCCCAAAGGGGGCAGTGGTCTATAGAATTCGATAAAGGGATTAAACATGGCATTGATCGTTTTCGATATACCCATAAATATGCCCAGTGGCACACCGACCAGACAAGCCAATAGGAAAGCAGCTAAAATTCTATAGAGACTGGTCGCAACATGTTCTACCAAGGTAGAACCTTGATAACCTTCATGTAAACACTCTAAAAAAGATAACCAAATGGCTTTTGGTCCCGGCAAAAACAAAGGATTTGCCAAGCCTGTTTCAGTAACAAAAACCCATGCCAGAAACATGGTTAAGACCGACAATGAAGAAATGACTAATTTCTTATTTTTGTCGTCTTTTAAATATATTTTTAAAGATTTCATAACAATCCCTTTTGTTTACTCAACAACACCTAGTAATTCCATAATGGTTAAGGCAAATATTTTTGTGGCCGCAGTTGATTTTGGAATTGAAATATTTTCGTTAACTGGAGCCCATCCGTCCTCACCCGAACCAAAGGTAACTGCATTAATGCCAGCTTCTCTAAAACGAATAGTGTCGTTAAAGGCATTTTTACGGTTGATATTAGGAGTGTCGCCCATGATCTTTTGATAGGATTTGGACAGGGATATAACTGGTTCTTCATTGGCAGGGACGGCATCGGAACCGCAGACAAATAACGAATCTTTAACCTGAGAAACGCTAAAACCAGCCCCCTCTATACCTTGCAGATTTTTTTCCACAACCAGACTAATATCTTCAACAACCGACTCAATTGTCATACCAGGAACAATACCCACAACGGCTAAAATCAACTTGCATGAGTCAGGTGAGAACTGCATTTCACCACTTAAACCACCATTTATACGAACTACAGAGAGACATGGAGGTGTATGCCCCATTAACTCTGTCGGCTCATGGGTAAAGGGCATAACATTTAACTCAGGGACTAACTTGGCAGCTAAGGAGATCGCATTAACACCGGTGTCAGGTCTCCATATGTGTGACTTAATACCTGTTAGGTTAATTTCAACTAGGCAATTACCGCCATTGGCCACAGATATATTCATGCCCCAATCTTGGCTTTCGCCACCCCATGCAGTTGGCTCAGCAGTAATGGAGTAATCAGGCTTTAAGCCAATTTCTTGTGTCATATAAATGGAGCCATGTGGCCCATTTTTTTCCTCATCAACGGTATAACAACAAATCAAATCACCCTTAAGCTTTACCCCCTCGTCAATAAGCGCCTTTACAGCCAATAATGAGCAGGCTAAGTTGCCACGGGTATCAGAGGTGCCACGACCATATAACCAATCACCATGGCGGGTGGCTTTAAAAGGATCAAAATCACACTTGTCCCAACGCTCCGCTTCGACAGCAGGGTATGTGTCTAGGTGATCGTTTAGCATCAGTGATGGGCCGTTGCCTGTGCCTTTTAAGCGGCCAACAACATTTGGTCTTTTCGGTTGAGATTCATACTTCTCAACTTCAAACCCCATGGCCTCAAGTTTGCCCGCAACAAACAGCGCAATGGCTTCTTCTTGGCCTGCGGGTTTATCGGGATCAAGAGGGCGGGCGGGAGTAGGGTGGCCAGTGATAACCATTTTACTGG
>DNNY01000057.1 GCA_003497765.1 Oceanospirillaceae bacterium | reverse complement strand
GTGGTAAGGCGGAGTCACGCCGCGGTGGGGACTATATAGATTTGCTAACCGAACACTTAATGGATCACGGCCTACGGCGCGCGCCACATCATCCAACATCTGCTCAGCTAACATCATGCCTTGGGGGCCACCAAAACCACGAAATGCGGTATGTGAGACGGTATTTTGGAACCAGCGATGACCGGTAATTTTGGCAGCAGGTAAATAGTAAGCATTGTCAGTGTGGAACATGGCGCGGTCGACAATGGCATCAGACAAATCAGCACTACAACCACATAAACCATTTAGTTGCGCCTTTACTGCTAATATCTGACCACTATGATCAAATCCCACCTGCGCCTGATTAACAAAACCATGGCGCTTACCAGTTAATTGCATATCATCACTACGGCCTAGACGTAATTTAACGGGTCTCTTATTTCGCACTGCGAATAATGCAGCCAAACAAGCCCATTGAGCGGCTTGGGTTTCCTTCCCACCAAAGCCACCACCCATACGCCGCATATCGACTACGACTAAGTGCATTGGGATACCCAACACTTCAGCCACCAACTTTTGTACTTCCGATGGATGTTGGCTAGAACTATAGACTAGGACACCACCATCCTCTTGCGGCAGGGCTAAGGCAACCTGCCCCTCTAGATAAAAATGTTCTTGGCCACCAATCTGCTGTTCAATATCCAACTGACATGGAGCCTTAAGCATTTCTGCAGCCACATCACCCTTAGTTAAGCTGTGACTAGGCCGAACCGTGCGGTTGGCCGATTGCGCAGCCTCAAGGCTTAAAATAGGCTCACTGGCCTGAATTTGTATAGCAGCCTGTTTGGCCGCCTGCTGTGCCTGTTCTCTGGTATTTGCCAATACGGCAAATATTGGCTGGCCCATAAAACTCACTTGTCCCTCAGCCAAAAGGGGGTCGCCAGGAAACACAGGGCCTATATCTCTATGGCCTGGAATATCATCTGCGGTGATAACATCGACCACACCCGGGGCTTGCCAAACCTTGCTAAGATCAGCTTTAGTAATGCTTCCACTGGCGACTTGAGCTCCGCCAATATAAGCCGATAAACAGTTGGCAGGCGCGGGGATATCGTCGACATAACGAGCTTGTCCCGTAACATGTAAATAAGCACTTTCATGAGCCTTGCTAGCACCAACAACATTAGAACTAGCACTAGTCAGGGTGGCATCCTGTTCAACTTGAGGTAGTTTTCTCATACCCAACCTCCTGCTTGTTGGTAGTTCTCAGGTTGCAGCCAGAAAGCAAGTATATTGGCGCAAACCTGCAAACGATAATCAGCACTGGCACGCACATCACTCATGGGGCTAACATCCTTTTTTAGCTCATCTAAGATAGCTTTAATATTGATCGCAGTTGGCAGCTTACCCTCCAACAAGGCTTGCAGCTGTTCAGCTAATACGGGCGTTGCCGCCATGCCACCCAAACCAATTTTGCATTGTCTAATATAACCATCCTCTAGTTTATACACCATGGCTATACAGGCGGCAGAGATATCATCCTCATGACGTTTGGAAATCTTTTCAATATGTACTTGTTGATCCGCCATTGGCACTAAAATTTCCCGAATATACTCGCCCGTTGCTAATACTGTTTGCCGATAACCCGTATAAAAGTCTGCTAGGTCGATTTGTCTTGTCTTCCTTCCCTTTTGGAGAATTAACTGAGCTTGTAAAGCCAGTAATAAAGGGGGTGTATCGGCAATAGGTGAAGCATTAGCAATATTGCCACCGACAGTGCCTTTATTGCGCACTTGTCGGGAGCCCAGTACATGTAATATTTTTTGCCAAGCATAACTCGCTTGATTGCTATCACCTTGCAAGAAATCAAATAGTTGGCTGTAGGTAACCGAAGCGCCTATGTGGAGCATATTTCCATGACGCTGAATGTGCTGCAACTCAGCTACTTGCGATAAATCAATATACGCATCTCGAGTACTTAACTGTTGAGTCACTTCCAAGCCCAAATCTGTACCGCCACTGATAAATGTGGCTTCAGGCATCGCATCAATGGCCAGGGCTAACTCCTGTTCTGTATAGGGCTGTTGGTATGCTAAGGGCTTCACGGATGGGCTTAATCCAGCCAAGATCTTGATAGTTTGTTTGCCGGTGAGCCCGACTAAGTCAGCCTTATCCATTGCACCACCTAAGGTTAAAGGTGCGAGGCTTGCGGCGGCTTTAAGTATGGGATGATAACCCGTACAGCGGCACAGATTGCCCGATAAAGCCTCTTCTATATCATGGCGATGTTGCTTTATTTCTTGATCAGTTTGCATGGAGTTAGCTGGTGTATTAAGCCACCAAGCCATCATAGCCATCACAATACCTGGGGTACAAAAACCACACTGACTGCCATGAAAGTCAACCAAAGCCTGTTGCACCGGTTGCAGTTTATTACCATGACTAATGCCATCCAAGGTGACTAAGTGACATTGGGACAAATTACCAAGCAGGGCTATGCAGGCATTAACGGCCTCATAATGTACTTTGCCGTTATGTAAACGCCCAACCAAAACAGTACAAGCGCCGCAATCACCGGCCCCACAACCTTCTTTTGTTGCAGGCAGTTCCAGTTGTTCACGTAACCATGTTAAGAGTGGCTTGCGATAGTGTTCTTCGGTAATGGCTAGGGTCTGATTATTTAATAGGATTTCCATTCTCTCAGCCTTGAAAACTACATATTATAGATGTATTTTCACAAATCTTGTCTATCTGGTCAATTTTTAAAATTTGCTAGGAAATCTGATACAATCACCAAAAGCCTTGTGCCAACCTCAAGCAGAAATAACCATGATAAATAGAACCATGCCCCGTGGCCCATATAAACCTGGGAAAATACGTCAAAAAAGCCAACAAACCATGCTCGAGGCAGCTATCCAAGCCTTTTCTCAATATGGCTACAGTGGCACAAGTATGCAATCTATTGCCGATATAGCTGGGGTGCCGAAAGCCAATGTACACTATTACTTTAAAAATAAACTCGGTGTTTATACTGCTGTGTTAGGCAATATCTTGGATATGTGGGACACAGTACTTAACGATATTACTATAGCTGATGATCCAGCTACTGTTTTATGCCGATATATTGATGCGAAAATTGATTTTTCTCGAACTCACCCCCAAGAGTCACGGGTTTTTGCCAAAGAAATGCTTAGTGGTGCTCCCCATTTACAGGAATTCTTACAAGCAAAGTACACAACTTGGCTTGATAACCGTTTAAGCATCTTTAGGCATTGGATCAAAGTTGGAAAAATGGATGACGTCGAGCCAACACACCTGATGTTTATGATTTGGGGGTCGACTCAGCATTACGCTGATTTTGCACCACAAGTAACTCAATCATTAGGCACGGATACACTGCAACAAGAGCATTTTGATGCAGCGGCTAAGACAGTCAAGCAGGTTATTTTAAGAGGTTGTGGATTAACCCCGCCAGAGTAGTTCTAAAGGCATCCAAAATACCCTATCGGAAATCTGGCAGAACCAACTTTAAAATGCGGATAAATTAATCGTTGTTATATCTAAACCCAAGACATAACTTGTCTTGGGTTTAGATTGGAAACAGAATTAGTAAATAATTAGTTACGCTTGCCTTAACTACTCTTCCCCAAATTGCTCATAGGCCTGGTCGAGTTTCACCAAAGGCTCATCATCAAGGGCTTTTTCAAACGACTGCAGACGTTTGTAAACGGACAAGAGCTCCACAATGGTTGGCCACGAATTAACTAAATACTGGAATGAATTACTCACCTGACCAAAAGCCGTCAATATCTGCTGCAAAATACCAAAGGTAATGGTACCTGCTACAATCGTTGGAATAAGGAGAATATAGGCAAAGATATTATCTGCCTGCAGATAAAAGCTGCGCGCAACATTGAAGTATAGATAGTGGAAATAAAGTCGGAAATAGTTTCTGCGAACGTTATTAAATAACTCACCTAAGGTTAGGGGCTCAGCACGATCTTCATAGTCCTCACCGTAAACCAATTCCTTACGGTAAGCCGCTTCAACCCGTTGGTTCTTAAATTCTAAGCCGGGTAGTTTGATACCCACAAAGGCCAAGAAGAAAGTACCAAATACAGACCAGAAAATAGCGGCATAGAATAATGGTTGGGCTATCTCACCAATAATAGGTAATTCTTTAACATATTCAGATAGTGACCAAAGTACCGGCAAGAAGGCGACTAGGGTCATGACGGAGTCTACCAAGGCCACACCCAGGCCTTCCATAATACTAGCAAAACGCATGGTATCTTCTTGCACCCGCTGAGCGGCACCCTCTACATGGCGTAATTGACTCCAACGACTGGCATAGTAGTTGTTCATGGCCGTACGCCAACGGAAAATATAATGGCTTACAAAGAAGCGGGTAAAGACAAAGACACTAACAGCTAGAAAGGCAATTTCTGCAAACACAATAATCAGGTCATATAGGTAGTCTGCTGTCACACTATCGGGCTCTGCCAAAGCACCTTGGACACCGTCAAAGAAGGGCCGACGCCAGTTGTTTAAAGCTACTGATACTTGCACTGAGAAGTATGTGCCAAACAGGATTAAAGCACTACCAAGAATCGACCAATCTTGCCATTGAGTTGAATAATACCAGCGCCAGAAGCCATAAAATAGTGCCACCGCCACTATGTAGTAACAATAAAACCAAATAAAATCAGTGGTAACAAAGTGTCCCAAGCCGATAACCGGTGCCGCATCCTCTGCTGGTAATTGGAAGCCCAAGACAGCGGCCATGGCATCGCCATACATATACCATAGGGTGACCGTTACCACACTCCAGATAAGTGCGCTAATAAAAAACCAAGGGGGTCTAGGAAAGAATGATTGCAACATAGTGATAAATTCTCAGCTATTTTTAACTATAGTGTATTAATTCTGCCAATTATTACAAGGCTTGTTTTGAAGCTAATGCAGAACATTATTTTCAGTATACGGCTCAGCTGGGCTGTCATTTATGGCCTTAATTGAGATATGCCACTCAGCTATTCGACACGCCTCGGCCAGCATCTGCCATAAATTCTCTGCTAAATCATCGGATAAACTGATTTGCATTTTTATGCCCTCTTCGTCAGCCTGACCAAAGATAAGGACAAGATAATCATTTTCTTGCTTACGATAAGCAATAGTCGAAACCAATACGGGCTCGTCTCCCAATGGCCGCTCAGTCTTTTCTGAGCCTAGATATTGTTCGCCAAAACGCACATCATCAGAGCCTTGCTCAGTTAGGCTATGACCTTTATTTGGCTGCCATGCTTGTAATTTTTGCTGACTATTCGCTGACAGTTGTTGCGGCATCGTATTAAGCAACAAATCAACATAACGGCGAGTTAACCAAACTCGAATTTCCGTATTATCTCTGCTGAGCACACGCAGTTGTAAGCGGTCCTCGACGGCATCAAACTGAATATTAAACTGAGCAATACTATTGGTATTCATAAAAAGGTCCGTTAACCCATAATCTGCACTACACTTTCATGGGGATCACGACTTTGGTTTGCTTGTTGTAAATCTTGTAAATAATTTTGCCAATACTGCGTCTGATTGAGACATAGATCATAGAGATAGTCCCATGTGTAAAGACCTGAATCATGTCCATCATCATAGATTAGTTTAATAGCATAATGTCCTACCGCCTCAATACCCTCAAATTTGACATATTTTTTGCCGGTCTGCAGTTGGGCCTGATCAGGAGAGTGCCCTCTAACTTCCGCACTGGGAGACATTACCCGTAAATACTCGGCACTCAGCTCATAGCTCATATCAGCATAGGTAAGCTGTAACAGGTTTTCTGACTTTTTTAACTTAATAGCATCGGGGCTCATACAGTTATTCTCTAGCTAACGTTTACGCCGCATCATATCACGTAAAAAGAAACGATTGGGCTCTAATCCTGCTGCCACATATTGACTCAGGGGTAATGGCTCACCACTTATTTGTGCTGCTAGTAGTTCTGCCCCAAGTGGTGCTGTAATCAACCCCTTGGAGCCGTGGCCGGCATTAATATATAAACCGGCAAGCCAAGGCATGGGCTTATCAAAACGATAATTTTTGTCTTTTCGTAAGTGGGCAAAGTTGGCCAACATAGCCTCCCCATTGGCTAACTGCCCTATCATAGGCAAATAATCGGGGGTAGTGGCACGGAAGCCAACCCAACCATGGGAAATATCTTTAGCGGTTAACTTGGTATCGGGCAATAACTGCTTTAAACGCTGCATATTGTCCTCGTGATCCGATGCTGTTTCAGCTCTATCGCTGCTGGTCAGATTATAACTTGCACCTATGGCCATATAGCCATCCATAGGCGGCGTTACATAACCATCACCACAAACAACCCGAACGGGCGCCTCTTGACTAGAAGCATATTGACTTGCCACATAACTGACCTGACCACGGATGGCTTTTAAGGGCAAATCTAAATCAGGCAACCAAAGTTTGGCATCATTGGCATTACACAGCACTACACCATCAAATATTTCGACCCTAGAATGGTCACCCTGCAAACCCAGAGACCACTGTGTTTTAACTTGTTTTAAATCAGTTAGACAAGTATTTAGCCAGGGACTTAGGTGTAATTGGTCAACCAGTGCCTGACACCAATCCCGAGGACTAGCCCATCCAGCCTGAGGAAAGAATAAACCGGACTGATCTAGGCGCTGCTCTGCCACTTTTGAAGCTTGACCTGCATCAATAAAGTTTAGCCATTGCGAGGGAAAATCTCGGGCTATGACACGCTGCATCTGGTTGGCTTCATTTTGATTCTGTGCCAATTGCAGCAAACCATTAGCTTGCCAATATTGTGGGTCTAAATCCTGAGCCAGACGCAGCAAACTATATTGCAAACCTTGCTGATGGAACTGCCCAGTTAGGGTGACACTATCAGGTAGTTTGGCATACAAGATACCCTGCTGATTACCGGAAGCTGCAGGGGCAATTTGGTCACCTTGATCAATAAGTTGTACCTGATAACCGCGTTTTTGCAATGCCAAAGCGGTATAACAACCACTGATGCCTGCCCCAATCACAGCAATCTTGGCACCAGCAGGCAATGGTTTAATGGCTTGTTGCCAGGGGGGTAAATAAGCTGGTTTTGTATCGACCAATGATGGTTTAAATAGCCCGCTTAACTGATTACGCTTTTGGCCGTATCCCTGTTGCGTTGTCACCTCAAAACCGGCCTGTGCCAAGTTCTCTTTAACCAATCTAGCAGCACTGTAGGTGGCAATGGTGGTATCAGCATGACTCAGGTTAGCAATGTGCTGCATTACCTTTTTACCCCACATGGCCTGATTTTTAACAGGATTAAAGCCATCAAGATAAACGGCATCAACTCTGCCTTGTATCTGTGCCAAAGCTTCCTCAGCCGAGCCAAGTATCAAGTGCAGGCAGACATCACCAAATTCTAAGCAATGAAAACCTTTAATGGGCAACGGATACTGGGATTGTAATTGCGTCGCTAAAGCCGCCAGATCTGGCCATTGTTGCTGGCATTTCTGCAAATCTTGCAAGCTCATTGGAAAGGCTTCGATACTAGTATAGATTAACCTTGCCGGTTGTCGAACCTGGGCTCTTTGCTGGCGCCATAATTGCCAAGTTAAGAGAAAGTTTAAGCCCCCACCAAAACCTAACTCAAGCACACTTAAATACTTATCAGCTGGTAGTTCAGCCATGCGCTGAGATAAGTTATTTGGATTTAGAAAAACATGGGTTTTTTCTTTAACGGCATCGCCTTTGGTGGCATAAATATCGTCAAAGTTGCTAGCAAAAGGCCCTTCAGCGCGCCAATCAATTACGGCATTAGGTAATGCCTGTGGATCACTAAATAATATTTTTTTGGCCACTATTTAAGCTCGGTGCTACTGATCCAATTGCTTAGCTTGCAAAATCAACACTGGGGTTGCCGGCCAGT
>DNNY01000005.1:11117-15561 GCA_003497765.1 Oceanospirillaceae bacterium | reverse complement strand
ACCATATGGGGATGCTGGCAACAGCTATGAATGCCCTAGCAATGCGAGATCCATTGGAACGGTCAAATATCACTACGCGAGTAATGTCGGCCATTCCTATGAGTGGTGTTGTTGATCACTACGATCGCCGCAATGCCATGTTATATTTATCCCAAGGTAATGTCGTAATCTTCTCGGCTGGCACAGGTAACCCTTTCTTTACAACGGACTCTGCGGCTAGCCTACGTGGTATTGAAGTTGAGGCTGATGCAGTCCTTAAGGCAACCAAGGTGGATGGTATCTATACCGATGACCCAGTGACTAACCCTGATGCGAAAAAATTTGACTACTTAACCTTTGATGAAGCTATTGAACGCCAATTAGGGGTGATGGATTTAACGGCTATGTGCTTATGTCGAGATCAAGGCATGCCGGTACGTGTATTTAATATGAATAAGTCTGGTGCTTTGGTTAACCTAGTTGTAGGTGGCCATGAAGGCACCTTGGTTAATGTTAACCTGCCAGAAGCTGGAGAAATAAATGATTAATGAAATTCGTGATGATGCTGATGAGCGCATGGATAAGAGTGTAGAAGCCCTACATACGGCTTTTAAGAAAATCCGCACTGGTCGAGCTCACCCGAGTATTCTTGATACGGTTTTGGTGCCATATTATGGTGCTGATACACCTCTAAGTCAGTTGGCAAATATTAATGTTGAAGATGGCCGTACCTTATCGATTGTGCCATGGGAGAAGCCACTGATTCCCGAAATAGAAAAAGCCATTATGAAGGCTGATTTAGGTTTAAATCCTGCCACTAGTGGTGAAATTATTCGTGTACCTATGCCAGCGCTAACCGAGGAAACCCGCAAGGGCTATATTCGACAGGCACGGGAAGAGGCAGAAAAGTCACGTATTTCAATTCGTAACATTCGTCGTGATGCTAATGGTGATATCAAAGACTTATTAAAAGAAAAAGAAGTTACTGAAGATGATGCTCGTCGTGGTGAAGATGCAATCCAAAAAGTAACTAACATCCATATCGAAGCTGTTGATCAGGCTTTGGCAGAAAAAGAAAAAGATTTAATGGCAGTTTGAGCTTAGCATGGATACTAATGGTTCAAGCAGCTAACGTTGGAAAAAATTTTAAGTGGCCATTTACTATGTATAAATTACCCACAAGCGTTAGTTTAGGTTGTGCCAAGGAACAAGTTATTCATTTGGTTAGAGCTGTCTGTGACAAATTTCCCAATCTGGAAGGGGGCGTGAATGGATGATCCACGCGCGGCAATATTGGCAACGCCGATTACCAATAAGCCTGAACATGTAGCCATTATAATGGATGGCAATAATCGCTGGGCGAAAGCAAGGGACTTGTCCGGTGTGGCAGGCCATAAAGCCGGTGTTGAAGCGGTAAAAGCGGTTATTGAAACAGCAGTACATTACGAATTAAAAGCCCTAACTTTATTTGCTTTTAGCAGTGAAAATTGGCGCCGACCTCCACTTGAAGTGAGGGCATTGATGGATTTGTTTGTGTATGTGTTGGAACGTGAAGTTGATAAATTACATGAACATAATATCCGCCTACGTATTATTGGTAATACGAGTGAATTTGAGTCTGGATTACAGGATCTGATTATCAAAGCCGAGACTTTGACTGAGAAGAATACTGGTTTACAGCTTAATATCGCGGCAAATTACGGTGGCCATTGGGATATTGCTAGGGCTGCACGCCAAGCCGCCAGTGCTGTTCTTGAGGGCCAGATGCGTGTTGATGACATAGATGAAAAAAGCTTGGCTAATTGGTTATGCCTTAGTGATTTGCCGGCCGTTGACTTGTGTGTGCGCACTAGTGGTGAGCAGCGTATAAGTAATTTTCTGCTATGGCAACTGGCCTATGCTGAGTTTGTCTTTGCTCCAGATCTGTGGCCAGAGTTTCAACATCAGCAGTTTGTTGATACGCTGGTTGAATTTAGTAAACGCCAACGGAGATTTGGTTGTACTGCCGAGCAGTTAGAACAACAGGAAGCTGGTGCCTAAATCGGATAAGGCTCTAGTAGAATAAAATAACAAGATGCTTAAATCGCGAATCATTACTGCACTAATCTTAGCCCCTATTACTCTAGGCTCTGTGTTTCTTTTGCCAAGTCCATGGTTTGCTGCTTTTATTGGCTTAGTTGTGCTTATGGGGGCATGGGAATGGACCGCCATGATGCGCCTGATGCGTTTTAGTCAGCGTATGGCGTATGTTTTATTCTTGTTGTTAATATTACTACTGACTAGTAAGTATCTGCTTGAATATCAGGTGTTCATATTTTCCATCGCTGTGTGTTGGTGGTTTATCGCCACAGCCCTTATCATCGTTTATCCGCGTTTTACCCTATCTTGGCGCAATAAAGTAAGCAAAGGAATGATTGGTTTATTGGTACTGCTACCAACTTGGTTGGCACTAGTGCAAGTAAGAGAATTAGCGGCAGGTCCTTGGCTTATTTTATATCTTTTCTTGTTGGTATGGGGGGCTGATACCGGCGCCTACTTTGCTGGAAAGCGCTATGGTAAACGTAAACTCATGCCGCGGGTTAGTCCGGCTAAATCATGGGCGGGTGTCGGTGGCGCCGTAGTCACTGTATTGTTAGTATCTTTTGCCGCAAAACCCTACTTCGATTTCGCCGATAATACTTTGTTAGGTATATACTTGTTAGCATTATTGGTGGTGTTTGCCTCGGTGGTTGGTGACCTCCTTGAAAGTATGTTTAAACGCCACTGTGGTATTAAAGACAGTGGCAGATTATTGCCTGGTCATGGTGGCGTCATGGATCGTATCGATAGTTTGACCGCGGCAGCCCCAGTATTTGCTTTATGTCTTATCAGTCTTGGTGCTTAAGCTAAGGTTGATTAATAGCCTTAGCATCACATAAGATGCTGTTATCTTTAGTGGAAATAAAAAGCTCCCATGCAATTTTTAACGAGTTCACTATTATTTACTATCCCTGTTTTTTTAGTGGCGATTGCTATACTAATAGCTGTCCATGAAGCAGGTCATTTCTTTGTCGCACGTTGGTGTAAAGTTAAAGTATTACGCTTTGCCATTGGTTTTGGTCGGCCTATCTGGCGGCGAGTAGGCGCCGATGGTACTGAATATGTTTTGGCAGCTATTCCACTCGGTGGTTATGTGCGTATGTTAGATAGTCGTAATGATACGTTAAGCCAGCAGGAATATAGTTCGGCTTTTGACCAACAAAATGTATATAAGCGTATTGCTATTGTGGCTGCGGGGCCGTTGGTTAATCTGTTATTTGCAGCCTTGTTATACGCTGGTGTGCAATATGCGGGTGTGTCCCAGCTATTGCCTGTCATTGGGCAGGTGGCTGCTGGCTCGCCAGCAGCATCAGCCCAAATTCCCGCTGGTCAATTAATACGCTCGGTTGATGGCGTTAGTACCAAGAGTTGGCAAGATGTGAATATACAGCTGTTGCAGCATATGGGGGAGACAAAAAATATTCAACTACAACTGCAAGCTTTAAATATACCTCGCTTGCAAGCTCAGGCAGAACAGCAAATTGACCAAAGGGTGGGCCAAGAGCTTACGTTTGAGGGCGCTCCAAGAACCTATTCGTTGGGCGTCAGTAATTGGTTGGCAGAAGTCAAGGAAGCGTCTCCGGTCAGTCAGTTAGGATTTAGGGTTTGGCGTCCTCAGGTTCCTGTCAAACTAGATCAAATTATGGATGCTGGCGCAGCGCAGCTGGCTGGTTTAAAAAGTGGTGATGTGATTACGCATTTAAATAGTGAACCTGTCGATGAATATGCTGTCTTTGTAAATAGGATAAAAGCCTTGCCTGATCAGTCTGTGATGGTGACCTATTTGCGCCAAGGTGAGGTAATGCAAGCACCTGTGCTAGTGCAAAGTAAGCAGTTGGCTGATGGTAGCTTGGTGGGAGTGATTGGTGTCAGTATAGCATCCTTAGCTTGGCCAGATAGCTTGATTGTTAAACTTGAACCATCCTTATGGCAAGCGTTGCAGGGTGGGGTGATGCAAGTTGGACAAATGATTAGTCTTACCTTTCAGGGTATTACCCGGATGATAATGGGTGAGATGTCTGTAGAGCACCTTAGTGGGCCAATTAGCATTGCCAAAGTGGCCACAGACTCAGCTGCCATGGGGCTAGCATCATTTGTTACTTTTTTGGCTTATATAAGTGTTAGCCTTGGGGTACTGAATTTACTGCCAGTACCTATGTTGGATGGAGGGCATTTATTGTATTATTTGATTGAATTGATCACCGGTAAGCCGGTTTCCGATAGTGTGCAGCAATTTGGTATGCGCATTGGTATGGCTTTGGTAGGTGGGCTGATGTTTTTAGCTATCTTTAATGATATAGCGCGTTTATAAAATTGGACTGTTAATTTGTTGGGTAAAGTAAAAATGATAATGATAAAACGACTAATGCTGGGTGTCTTGTTAGGC
>DNNY01000005.1:4666-10770 GCA_003497765.1 Oceanospirillaceae bacterium | reverse complement strand
TTTCGCTTTTTGCCCCTCCAAGTTGGTGATGAGGTTGACCAACGTGCCCTAGCGGCAGCGACCCGAAGTCTATTTAAAAGTGGTTATTTCGAAGATATTAGCTTGCAGCGCGATGATAGTGTTCTGGTTATTAAACTAAAAGAACGCCCAGCTATTGCTAGTATTTCACTTTCCGGTAATAAGATTATCGGCACTGAGCAGTTACAAGGGGCGTTAAAAAGTGCCAAATTGATTGAAGGAGAGATCTTCCAACAGTCAACCTTAGCGCAGATAGAATTGGAGTTAGAACGTCAATATAACGCAATGGGGCGTTACTCGGTATTGGTAGAGACAAGGGTCCAAGAGCTAGAAGAAAATCGTGTTGGTTTAGAGGTAGAAATCAACGAAGGTGTTAACTCGATTATTAGTCAGATCAATATTATTGGTAATAACCAATATAGCGATAGTCAACTGCTCGACTTAATGAGTTTGCGTGCTGATGGCTTTTGGTCACTATTTTCGAAGTCAAGCCAGTATTCGCGGGAAAAATTGACTGCTGATTTGGAAAATATACGCTCGCATTATTTGGATCGTGGTCATGTTTTATTCAATATAGAATCTACCCAAGTAGCCATTGCAGCGGATAAAACCCAAGTTTTTATCACCATTAACATTAACGAGGGGCCTGAGTTTAGAGTCGGCGAGGTTAATATTTCTGGCGATGTGCCCGTGGCTGAAGAGCAAGTTAGAAAGCTGGTAAGTGCTATTCAAGGTAATGTGTTTTCACGCTATGAACTCATGAATGTTGGTCAAGAAGTAAAACAGCTGTTGGGTGATAATGGTTTTGCCTTTGCTGAGGTACAGCCAGTTCCGCTAGTGAATAATGAAGATAGTACTGTTGATCTGCAATTTTTAATCAGGTCTGGTAAGCGCACCTATGTGCGCCGCATAAACTTCAACGGTAATACCCGCACAGTGGATGATGTATTACGTCGAGAAATGCGCCAGATGGAAGGTGGCGTGGCCTCATTTGCGGATATTAGGGCTTCTCGACTACGTTTGCAGCGCTTGGGGTATTTTAGTAGTGTCAATGTAAATACCAAACCAGTTGCTGGTACCGATGATATGTTGGATGTGGAATTCGATGTGGTGGAAGGTCTAACTGCTGACTGGTCAATTATGCTTGGCTATACCGACGGTGAGGGTGCTTTCTGGGGTGGTTCCATCAATCAGAACAATTTCCTCGGCACAGGTAATAAGTTAGAAGCTAGCCTGTCTTCTAGTGCTAGTACCCAAGAATATAATTTTAGTTACCTCAATCCCTACTATACCGTTAATGGTGTGAGTTTGGGTGTGGATGTAACTTATCAACAGCGTGATTATTCTGAAATAGATGTCAGTAGTTACGCGACTGACCGCGTGGGGCTGGGTATGCAGTTTGGTTATCCCTTGTCCGATAATGCAAACTTAAGTTTTAATTTAGGCTATGAACAGATAGATCTAACTTTGGGCTCTTCTGCTACAAAAGAATTAAAAGACTTTGAAAAGGCAGAAGGCTCTGAATTTGGTCAATATAAAGCCAATATTAGCTATAAAGACAATAGCCTAAATGATTTTTGGTACCCTACGGAAGGTCGCTCTCATAATTTGAGCCTGTTTTTGGCTTTGCCAGGAAGTGACTTGAACTATTATCAGGCCAAGTACAACTACCGTTACTTTACGCCCTTAGATAATAGCGCCAACTATATTGCCTCCTTTGGTGCTCAATTAGGTTACACAGATACTTTTGGCAGCTCTACACTAACGCCACCCTTTGCTAATTACTATGCAGGTGGTTTTGGTTCTGTACGTGGTTTTGGGCACAACTCCTTGGGGCCAAAAGCTAGTGATGATAGCCCCATGGGTGGTCAAATATTAACGACTGCCACAGGTGAATGGATATTCCCTTTACTTGACGATATGCCATCAGTACGAACCATGTTGTTTGTTGACGTCGGTAATGTGTTTGAGCAAGGTGGTTTTGCGGTTGATAAGTTGCGTGCTTCAACAGGGTTTAGTCTGGCTTGGTTAACACCAGTGGGCCCATTAACTTTAGTTATGGCCCAACCATTGGTATCCGAAAGTATTGATTCAACAACTAGTACCCATATAACCTTGGGACGTTCTTACTAGTCTTGTTAATTTAAGTGTGCTTCTTAGAGCAGACATAATTTGTTACCTAGGGTAGGTGTAAAAATTCACTATTGAACTTGGTTTGCTGACGTGTGAAGTTGGGTTTGCTAACTTAATCCCTACTTTTGGTAACATTGCAAGAGCTGTTTTTGGTCTTGGGGCAATGGCATGGTTTATTGTCGTAGGTTTTAGTCTGCTGAGGCGCCCTGCTGACGTTAAAGTTTAATTATCACTAAATTGATTTGGCTACTAATATAAGTAGTCAAATAATCCTACGAGTGAGCTGTTAGGATGTTGTGGAAAAAAGGAATGACAATATGAAAAATCTATTTAGAGGGCTGTTAGTAGCCCTAGGTATTAGTTTTAGCAGTCTAGCTACAGCCGACAAAATTGCTATTTTTAGTCCTGAGAAAGCTATTTTTGATACTCAAGCTGCAAAACAGCTTGGCCAACAGTTAAGTGAGCAGTTACAACCCCAAAGTCAACGTTTGGAATCGGTTGGTCAAGAATTACAAGCACTGCAAAAGCGTTTGGAAGAAGATCAAGCATTAATGAGTAGTGAAGAATTGCAGCAGTTACAGCAGCAAATTAATCAGCAGTCGCAGGTATTTCAACAATTAAACCAATATTTAAACAATGCCAAGTTACAGACTGAACAAGATTTTTTGCAATTAATGCGTCCAAAGCTGGATGAAGCCCTCACCAAATATATAGAGGCCAATAATATTAGCTTAATTTTAAATCGTAATGCTGTTGTCTATGTGCAGGACGATATTGAGATTACTGCTGCTATCACCGCATTGTTGGATGAAAAATAGGTTTCTATATGAAGCACTGGACCTTACTTGAACTAGCACAGCATCTAAATGCGGAGTTAATTGGTGACGGTGATTATCCAGTGACGGGGATTGCCACACTGGCTAATGCTCAACCCCATCAAATAAGTTTTTTAGCGAATATGAGATACGCCTCGCAACTAGCGGATTGTAAAGCGGGGGCAGTTATTCTGCACCCCGATCAAGACCATTATTTTGCTGGCAATAAGCTTTTGCTTAATAATCCTTATCTTGGTTATGCCAAACTTTCGGCATTATTTGCCACAGCTAGTGCTTACCAAGGAGTACATGCCAGTGCAGTTGTTGCTGCATCAGCCTCAATTGGCGACGCTGTAGTGATAGGGCCTGGTGTGGTAATTGGTGAGCATGTGCGTCTAGACGCTGGTGTTCATATTGGCCCGAATTGTGTCATCGGTGATCATTGCAGCATAGGTAAAGAAACTCGCTTAGCAGCAAATGTAACGCTTTATCATGGCATAACTTTAGGACAACGCAATATTTTGCATAGTGGTGCGGTTATTGGTGCTGATGGTTTTGGATTTGCAAAAGACGGCGTTGATTGGGTAAAAATCTATCAGTTAGGTGGTGTAGTCACGGGTGATGATGTAGAGATTGGGGCTGGCACAACAATTGATCGTGGGGCACTGGATGATACCCGTATTGGTAACGGTGTAAAACTGGATAATCAGGTGCAAATTGCTCATAATGTTGTCTTGGGAGACCATACAGCTATTGCTGGATGTACAGCCATAGCAGGGAGTACAACCTTAGGCAAAAACTGCACCATTGCAGGTGCCTGTGGTATTACCGGCCACCTTTATTTAGCAGATGGTGTGCATGTGACTGCTATGTCATTGGTCACTCATTCAATTAAAGAAGCTGGTGCTTATTCATCAGGTACTAGTTTAGATGCCAATCATAAATGGCGTCGTAATGCTGCTCGATTTAAACAATTGGACCAAATAGCCAAACGTGTAAAACTATTGGAACAAGAGCAATAAAATATACTTAATAATCACATAGTGGTTAGTCAACGCAACTTAAAAGTTGGCACCAACTAGTGTTGAACAACAAGGCAAATAAACTCATGTTAATGGATGTTAAGGAAATTAGGGAATATCTACCCCATCGTTACCCATTTTTATTGGTAGATCGTGTTATTGATCTGCAGTTAGGCGAATCTATCGTTGCCTACAAAAATGTTACTGTTAATGAGCCCTTTTTTAATGGGCACTTTCCAGATCACCCCGTAATGCCTGGTGTGCTGATTGTTGAGGCTATGGCTCAGGCGGCTGGTATCCTTGGCTTTAAAACCATGGATAAAAAGCCGCAAGATGGTTCCATTTATTACTTCGTCGGTTCCGATAAGTTACGCTTTAAGCGTCCTGTGGTGCCGGGTGATCAACTAAAATTAGAGGCTGCCATCGTCTCTGAGAAACGTGGTATTTGGAAGTTTGATTGTCAGGCTACTGTAGATGGCGATTTGGTTGCATCAGCCTCCATTCTGTGTGCCGATAGAAAGGTGTAATAACTTCGTGACTATTCATCCAACTGCTCTTATAGATTCCTCTGCTATTGTAGCTGATGACATTGAGGTTGGTCCCTACAGTGTTATTGGGCCTCATGTCGAGATTGGTTCTGGTACTACAATCGAGTCCCATGTGGTTATCAAGGGTCCGACAACGATTGGCGCCAATAACCATATCTACCAGTTTAGTTCCGTCGGTGAGGCTTGTCAGGATCTCAAGTATAAAGGTGAACCTACGCGACTGGTAATAGGCGATAATAATGTCATCCGTGAAGGCTGTACACTGCACCGCGGTACGATTCAAGATGCAGGCATCACTCAACTTGGCTCCAATAATCTACTTATGGCTAATGTCCATATTGCTCATGACTGTGTGGTTGGTGATAATATCATTATTGCCAACAATGCCGCCCTTGCTGGCCATGTTAAGATCAGTGATCACGCTATTTTGGGTGGCTTTACAGCTGTTCACCAGTTTTGCCAGCTAGGTGCCCATTGTATGACTGGAGCGGGTAGTGTTGTCTTGAAAGACATACCCGCCTTTGTGATGGCTAATGGCAATGCTGTTGCTCCTCATGGAATTAATACTGAAGGCCTTAAGCGCCGGGGGTTTAGTAAATCGGCTATTCGTGGTTTACGTGAAGCCTATAAAGTTATTTACCGTCAGGGTAATACCTTAGAAGAAGCCATTACTCAGTTACAGAAGATGGTATCTGAGGTAAACGAAGTGGCTATTTTAGTAGCATCTCTGCAGGCATCGACCCGCGGTATTATTCGCTAATCGTCGGGCCATATGACTAGCAAGACAATCGTTATCATTGCCGGAGAGGCCTCTGGTGACCTGCTTGGTGCTGGCCTAATGAGCGCTTTGTTAGAGCGTGATCCCAGTTTGCAATTTGAGGGTATTGGTGGGCCAGCTATGCAGGCCCTTGGCTTTAATAGTCTAGTGCCTATGGAGCGCCTTTCGGTAATGGGTTTGGTAGAAGTGCTAGGACGCTTGCCAGAGTTGCTTTTCTTGCGGCGCCGCTTGATTAAAAAATATCAAGCGACACCGCCCATAGCCATGATTGGGATTGATGCCCCAGATTTTAACCTAGGACTAGAGACGCGGCTGAAGCAAGTAGGTATACCTACGGTTCACTATGTCAGCCCTTCCGTTTGGGCTTGGCGGGAAGATAGGGTTTTTACCGTAGCCAAGGCCTGTCACCATGTTTTAGCCCTACTACCATTTGAAATCCCTTACTATCGTCAACATGATATCCCTGCTACTTTTGTGGGCCATCGATTGGCAGATGAGTTACCAGGCGAATGGCATCAAACAGAGGCCCGAGCCCAATTAGGACTCCAAGTAGATGCCCCAGTGTTAGCCCTGTTGCCGGGTAGTCGTGCAATGGAGGTAAAGCAGTTAGCTAGTCAATTTATTGATACAGCTTTGCGGTTACAAGATAGTTACCCACAATTGCAAGTGGTCCTAGCAGCAGCAAACCAAGCCAGATATAAAGAGTTGCAAAATTTGGTTGCCACCCGCGCCGAAGTGGATACGATCATGATCGTGCTGCATCAAACGCGTGCCACCCTAGCTGCCGCTG